>JAVVZN010000008.1:0-16649 GCA_036650555.1 Rikenellaceae bacterium | reverse complement strand
ATAACTTCGGTAACAAATTCAAACAGTTTCTTAATTACTGAAATGATAAAAAAAAATGAATTACTTAGCGTAGTAAGAAAAAATTGGGCAGGCAATAGGCTTGTTGATGGAAAGTTTGTGAATATAAATCGTAAACCATCTGCAATGAAAGCCGTAGGCAAATGGCGAATCCCTATCTACAAAGAGCGTTCTATCATAAACTACGGAAAAGAGTGGCAACCTGAAGTTGTGCCGCTTGAGTCGGTTAGTGCTCTGCCCGAAAATTCGCTGGTTTGGCTCGGTCATAATTCATTTTTGATGAACCTAGGAGGTAGCATCTTTATATTCGATCCTGTGTTTGGTCATATTCCTTTTGTGCGGCGTAAAAGCCAGTTGCCGCTTGAGGCTGAAAAGTTTGAATCGGTTGATTACCTTCTGCTCAGCCATGATCATTACGATCATACCGACAAAAAGAGTGTAAAACTGTTGTCGGCAAATAATCCTCATCTTCAAGTCGTTGCCGGTCTTGGTTTAAAGCCACTCATCCTTAAATGGGTGCCATACATGAAGGTTAGTGAGATGGGATGGTATCAGCAAATCGACCTATCGGGTGTGAAAGTCACATTTCTGCCTAGTCAGCATTGGGGAAAACGTTATGCCAACGATGGAGCAAAGCGTCTTTGGGGTGCATTCATGATTGAGGTTGGCGATATAAAGATATATTACAGTGGCGATACAGGATTTGCGAATCATTTTTTGGAGGTAAAAGAGTTGTTTGGAGAGGTTGATTATGCTATATTTGGAATAGGAGCCTACAAACCTCGTTGGTTTATGGAGCGCAACCACATCTCTCCTATTGAGGCTTTGGAAGGTGCGCAACAGATGGGTGCTAAGATCACAATCCCTATGCACTATGGCACATTCAAACTTTCGCAAGAGCCATTGTTCGACCCTCCGATAGTTTTTCGTGCAGAGGCATTAAAACGAGATATGAATATTCTAATACCTAATATTGGAGAAATAGTTAAGTTAAAAAAACAATAAATTTTGTTTTTATTCATAAATTTATATACATTTGTACATTAATTGCTCCCAATAATCATGACAATGTATCTACGCGTTGTCATAATAAGACGATTATTTCTTAAAAAATATTTTAAAGACATATTTTCCAATTTAGCTTTGTAATTATGCAGAGTGTATTGTTGATGATTGTCAAGACACCTTATCATTATTTATGATTCCAAAAGATTACAACTCCGAGAGGGATAAATTGATTTTTCCTGAGTACGGTAGGCACATTCAAGAGATGGTAAAACAGCTTTTAACGATTGAAGACAGTGAAGAGCGCACGCGTCAAGCATATATTGTGGTTGATGTGATGGGAAATCTAAACAATACTCTTCGCGATACCAATGATTTTAAGCATAAATTGTGGGATCATCTGTTCATTCTGTCGGATTTCCAGTTAAATGTTAATTTTCCATATGAGATACCATCGTCGGAACAGCTCACTTTGAATCCTGAGAAGATAGAATATCCGAAGTTGCATATTGGTTACAAACAATATGGAAAAAATATCAGAACAGTAATAAGCAAGATAAGAGAAAAAGAAAATTGCGCTGAGAAAGAGATTATAGCTAGTGACATAGTGAAATTCATGAAGTTCAAATCTTATGAATACAATCAAGAATATCCATCGAATGAGGTTGTGATAAATGATTTTAGAAAATTCTCAATGGGAGAGATTGAGATCAACGAAGATGCACTATCAGCAACAAAAATCAACATCAAAAAACCTAAACTTCAAAGTAGCGGTGCTCCTAAAAAAGATCAAGCCCTAAAACCCCATCGCAATTTAGGTGGCACGACAAGTAACAATTCTCAAAATAATAATCGCAAACCAAAACCGATGAATAATAGCGGTCAGCCAAAACGTTATTTCCGTCATAAGGAAGAGGTAAAATAATATTATTGTTGTCAGATAAAAAATATAATAGTATGATTTACCTTGATTTATAGTTAGTCGTCCCTTAAAAACCCATAAACTAGGACAAAAAGAGCTCTAAAAGAACTTCGATAACAAATTCAAACAGCTTTTTATATATTAAATATCGTAAAAAGATTATCTTCGAGATCAGCCACTAAGAGTTTATCTGATAGTGGTGTTCCGATGCCTGTTATGATTTTTATTACTTCGGCAGCTTGCAATGAGCCTATCACTCCCACGATTGGTGAAAGAACTCCCACTGCCGGCGATGTTTTTATTTGGTTTTCTCCGTAGAGGGTGCGGTAATTTTTATTATTATCATAAAGAAAGGTGCTTACACTCCCTTTCATCTCAGACACTGAGCCGTGAATAAGCGGTTTTCTCATCTTTTCACATGCAGCATCCATAGTGTATCTTACCTCAAAATTATCGGTGCAATCTACCACCATATCGTAAAGTGATATTATTGCATCAATATTTTGTTCGGTAAGTTTCAGATTATGTTTTATTATTTCTACCTCTGGATTTAGTTCGGAAAGACGTTTTTCTGCACAATCTATTTTAGGACTACCTATGTTCGTGGTTGTGTAGATAATTTGTCGGTTTAAATTCGACTCAGATACTATGTCGAACTCCACTATGCCTATCGTTCCAACACCTACGGCTGTAAGATGTTGCAAAACATAACTTCCCAAGCCTCCGCTACCTACCACTAAAACTTTCGCTTTTTGTAATAGGTTTTGGCTTGTAGATGAGAAGTTGTTGCACAACAAGTTTCTTTCGTATCTGCAATTCATTATTGTCCGGTTAAAATTATGCCCACATCAATGCTAAACCCTAAAAGCTGCCCGTAGCTCTCGAAAACACTCTAAGAGGGTTCTGTTTTTTGAAGCACTGAAAGTGTGTACTTTTTCTCAAAAAAGTATTAATTTATGATTAGCATGTTTGTTTGAACAACGATCTATCCCAATCTTTCCAAACAGGTTCTAATCCTGCTTCCTTTATTGACTCAACGATAAGTTCAGGGGCACGGTCGTCATTGACAGCAAATTGCTCAAGTTCTTTATTCTTATCGTAGTCAGAATAGCCTCCTGGCGCTGTTTTAGATCCTGCACTGACGGTTGTTATGCCTAGGCGCATCACATGATCACGGAAG
This sequence comes from Rikenellaceae bacterium, assembly GCA_036650555.1. Taxonomy (GTDB): domain Bacteria; phylum Bacteroidota; class Bacteroidia; order Bacteroidales; family Rikenellaceae; genus CAMQVM01. The sequence continues at coordinate 13,524 of JAVVZN010000008.1, read as the reverse complement.
AATGGACTCTCACGAGTTGATAACGATAGCTCAACATCTTCACTGAACAGGCGATAAGCACAGATTAGTTGTAGTAGATTACGTTCTGTGGTGACATAATTGGCAGCAAAATCATCGCCTCCGGTAAATGGTCGCAGACGTGGGAAGGCTATGCTTGATTTCGTTCTCCAATATTTGTTCGATATATATTGCACATGTAAGGCTGTGAAAAATGCCTCTGTACGCCACTCTTCAAGTCCGATAAGGTTTGCCACCCCTATCTTATGCACTCCAGCTTCACCCAAACGATCGGGAGTTTCAAGACGATAACGATAGTTGCTTTTCTTACCAGCTAAGTGATATAGTGGGTATTGCTCTTTTGAGTATGTCTCTTGATACACATACACAGAATGGAGTCCGCGGTCGATTAGTTTGGCGTAGTCGGAGGTGTCGAGAGGTTGAACCTCAATTGAGGTCTGCTCAAAATATTTATTCATCACCTCTATTGCGTTGCCTAAATATTCAACGCCCGATTTAGCTGCTGATTCACCTGTCACAAGTAATATGTGGCGGAAAGGATACTTTTGGATTGCCTCTGCCTCGATGGCTATCTCTTCCATTGTTAGTGCTGATCTACGTATTTTATTGCCAGCATTGAATCCGCAATACACGCATCTGTTTGAACAGTAGTTTGATATGTATAATGGGATGTAGAGCTGCATAACATTACCAAAACGACGACGTGTGATCTCGCTACTTTGCATTGCCATCTGCTCTAGATATTTGTCGGCTGCAGGCGATAGTAGTGCAATCAGATGATCAAGATTGACGTTTGGCGCGGCAGCCAAAGCTGCTTCCACCTGACGATCGGTGGCAGAGAAGATGCGTCGAGTGATCTCGGCGCGATCAAATTTCTCTATTTCATTAAAAAAAGTCATATCAATACGAATTAAGCACAACGTGCCTCTTATTTAAAATGTTCTAAAAATGATGTTAGTGGGCTAGATGCGTGTGCTTTGTCTGATATTTCAGCAAGACGTGCCTCATAAGCCATTCTTCCTGCCTCGACTGCCATTTTAAAGGCGATAGCCATTTTCACAGGATCTGTTGCTGCTGCTATTGCTGTGTTTACAAGCACTGCATCGGCTCCTAGCTCCATTGCTGCGGCAGCTTGAGATGGTGCACCTAAACCTGCATCAACCACCACAGGCACATTGCTTTGCGCTATTATCATCTTTATAAACTCTATTGTGGCTAATCCTTTATTCGATCCTATTGGCGCTCCAAGTGGCATTACGCATGCTGCTCCGCAATCTTCTAATCGTTTGCATAGCACAGGGTCGGCATGGATGTAGGGCATCACCACAAATCCTTTTTTAACAAGTTGCTCAGTGGCTTTCAGTGTTTCTATCGCGTCGGGCATTAGAAAACGTTGGTCGGGATGTATCTCTAGTTTTATGAAGTTGGTTTGTAGCGCCTCACGAGCTAGCTCAGCTGCGAAGATGGCCTCTTCTGCTGTGCGTACACCTGAGGTGTTAGGTAGGATATTTATGCGAGAATGTTTGAGATGTTGCATGAAATCATCACTTTTTTCTTCCAATTCAACACGTTTCATCGCTACTGTAACAAGTTCACTCTCACTTGCTTCTACTGCCTCTTGCATTAATTTATTGGAGCTAAATTTGCCTGTCCCCATGAATAGGCGCGAGGTAAATTTTTTGCCTCCGATTAGTAATTCACTCATTATCTATTAATTATATTAAGTATGTTTCTTGTTGTGTTGCTTATGTTTTCTGATTTAGCTATTGTTCCAGATAGTGCCACTCCATAGACTCCCTGGCCTAATAGGGGAGAGATGTCTTCGAGTGTTATTCCGCCAACTGCTACTATTGGGATGGTGGCTTTAGTGTCGGATATTATCTTACCATAGCCTTCCAATCCGATTATAGGGCTCAAATGTTTTTTTGTGGTTGTGAATTTCAGTGGTCCTAGTCCTATGTAGTCTATTGCGGTGTCAATGGTTGATAAAACATCTTCGGCGGTGTTGCATGTTCTTCCTATAATCTTTTCTGGGCCAAGCAATGCACGTGCTTTTTCGGTTTGCATATCACATTTTCCAAGATGCACACCGTCGGCATCAACACTTTTACAAATCTCCACAGAATCGTTTATGATAAGTTTCGCTCCATAAGAGTGGCATATAGATTTTATGCGTCTTCCTATCTCAATGATTGTATCTTGCTGAGCATCTTTCATTCGTAGTTGCACCCATCGGCATCCTCCCTCTAACACGCTACGCACTTCATGTTCTATGGAGTGTGGGGTAGTGCCTTGAGTTATATATTGCAATCTTTCAACTCTCTCCATAATTCATCTATCTTCTCAAATTGTTTTATACTTTGTGAAACATTTATTTTGCCATCTTCAATCACCCAGACTGCTCCTAAGAGAGCTATCGAGTCGAATCCAGAGAGCAGGTGTAATTTGTTGTAATCCACTCCACCGAGTGCAACACACCGTCTTTTTAGTGCGAGAAATAAGCTTATATCTTTGCTAGTGAAGTTGCTTTTATATCCGTTTTTTGAGATGCTATCGAATATTGGACTTAGAAAGTAGTATTCAATATTAGATTTCTCCGCCTCTTCAGCCTCAATTATAGAATGAGTGGAGCAGCTTATGATTATCTCTTTGTGCGTTTCATGAGCTCTCATATCTGAGTACGACATGTGGTATCCTCCGAGGTTAAACTCATTAACAATCTGCAAGTTATGGTGTAGTGATATGTTGTGGAGTATGGATTGTTTGGCCACGCGCTCGGTGTAGAATCGAAGATCATCGCTGTTATATTGCGGTTTTCTAATATGTACGCGTGACCCAGAGGCTGTGATGAAATTTATTACTTCATCTTCCCCACTATAAATTTTCTCTGGAGTTATTACAACACAACCTTCCATATATTACTTTAGCACATCGTGCCTTTTATTGCTACTTAAATTGAATAAGTTTTATAATATGAGTAACATAAAAATATAGCTACCCGCCATGGGTAGCTACGATAACCGTAATTATATCGCCTTCGTGGAGAGTATGGGTGTTATGATCTTGTCGTTGAATGATTGTAGTTCCAACGGCAGCAGCAAATCCTCCATCGGTAAATCCTATCTCAGAGAGCAACTCAGCAAGCGTTTCACCTCCAAACTCAATATCTTTTCCGTTTACCTTTAATCTCATTATCCTATCTCCAACATTCTTAATATTGATTTCTCCGCTGCCTTTCTTATCTTCTCATCTATCTCTATTTGGTAGGTATCGTTTAGCAGAGAGGCATATATTTTTTCAAGAGTCACTAGTTTCATATAACTGCAATCGTTGCATGCGCAATTGCTATCTGTTGGCGGTGCAGCGTAGAATGTTTTGTTTGGGCACGCTCTTCTCATCTGGTAGAGTATTCCAGGTTCGGTTACAACTATAAATTCGCTGCTCTCGCTCTGCTTTGAGTATTCGAGCAGTGCTGCTGTGGAGCCAATATGATCTGATACCATGAGTATAGGTTTCTTGCATTCTGGATGAGTCAGCACTTTAGCCAGTGGATGTTGTTTTTTTAACTCTAATAGTTTCTCAAGAGAAAACTGCTCGTGAACATGGCAAGCGCCATCCCAAATGACCATATTCTCTCTACCGGTGACACTTTTTATGTAGTTACCTAAATTGCGATCAGGACCGAAGATTATTTTTTCATCTTTATCTAATGAGTTCACAATTTTTACGGCATTGCTAGAGGTGCATACTATATCGGTTAATGCTTTAACATCGGAGTTTGTGTTTACATACGAAACAACGGTATGATTTGGATGTGCGTCAATAAATTTTTTAAAGTCGTCTGCCTTACATGAGGCCGCAAGCGAACACCCAGCCTCAATATCTGGAAGTAGAACTTTCTTCTGAGGAGATAATATTTTAGCCGTTTCTGCCATGAACAACACGCCAGCAAAAAGAATAATATCTGCCTTAGTGTTTTGTGCTTGACGTGATAAAGCAAGCGAGTCGCCAATGTAGTCAGCCACATCTTGCACCTCATCACGCGTGTAGTAGTGGGCTAGAATTATGCAATTACGCTCTCTTTTAAGCTTTATTATTTTTTCCTTTAATTGTTCTATATCATTCATGTTCTAATATTCAAATTCTTCGTATTGATACAAAGATAAACAAAGGTTGGAAATTTTAAAAAGAAATTTTATTCTATATTTTTGTATAACGAATTACAAATATAAATATTAAATTTGTAATTTTGATGTCACTAGTGAAAATAACATGGGAAAACCATATAAAGCAATGAGGCCAGTAGATAAATTATCTGTTTTTTATCGAAACAGAAAAGTCGGAGAGCTCTCTATGAGTAAAAACAATCGTTATTGCGCGTTTAGGTATGATGACGAGTGGTTGGCTTCTGGATTTTCTATCTCACCTATTGAGCTGCCATTGAAGGCAGATCTATTTATCTCTGATACGGAGCCCTTTTATGGTAATTTTGGCATATTTGAAGACTCTCTACCAGATGGTTATGGGCGACATCTTCTGAAAATAATAATGAACAAACAGCAAATAGATGTTGATTCTCTTACCCCTTTGCAGTTTTTAACTATTGCCAGATCTTCGGGCATGGGTGCGCTTTACTATCTCCCAGAATCATATTTATGTGAGAATATCGTTGCATTGCCTGCACTGGATGAGATGCAACAAATGGCGCTCAACGTGCTTTCCGATAAAACAGATTTTGGATGTGATGTTCTCTATTTTGGTAGTAGTAATGCAGGCGGTAGTCGTCCAAAATGTATGTGGAGTGATGATGAAGGGGAGTGGCTTGTGAAATTTAGACATATATACGACCCCGAAGATATGGGTGGTCGTGAGCTTTATCGCAATATAGTTGCCCGGAAATGCGGTATAAATGTGTCGAGTTTTAAACTTATGCAAGGAAAGTATTTTGCAAGCAAACGTTTTGATATAGAAGGTGGTGAGCGGTTGCATGTTGCCACTGCCGGCGCTTTGATCAGCGAGTCGATTTTAGATGCGCATTATAATGCAAAATCTGATTATAGAATGTTATTACAGCTCACAAACTACCTCACGCATGACAATGCACAAAATGAAGAGATGTTTAGGCGTATGATATTTAATGTGCTGACTGGAAATAACGACGATCACATTAAAAATTTCAGCTACATATGTCGTGATGGTAAATGGTCGTTAGCTCCTGCCTACGACTTAATAAGTTGTGAGAACAATTGTAATAATAGGCGAGCAACATTGATTAATAATAGTTTTAATCCAACAATAGAAGACATGCTTGTCGTTGGAGAATGTGTAAAGATACCGCGCGCTCGTGCAATTGATATTATACGTTTTGTTGCAGAAAATTGTGAAGAAATTAAAACAGCTTCTAAAACAGCTTCTAAATTACGGGTTTAGTCGCTACATCAATAAATTATTTAGTCGTCGCTGACCGATGTTTTTAGCGACCTTACAAATTGCTCAGCTATCACTCTAGCGCCTGTTACATTAACATGTATGTTGTCTGCTGCTGCCCAACGATTATCAACAAATTTTCCCATTCCGCCTTTCCCGTGCATTGCTTCGTAGGTGTCCCAATATGCCACAGAGGTTCGTTCTGCGATGGCTCGTTGATGTTTGCGTAGCGAATTTATCTCCGACATGGCAACATATTTATTGTTCACCTTAACTCTTCTGTCGCTGATACCCATAATTATAATTGAGGCGTGAGGATAATATGTCTTCAGATTATTCACTATATCAACCATTTTATTTTCAAAATAGCTATAATCGTTTTTCCCTTTAGTAAGGATGTTGAGTCCGAATTGCAACACGATAAGTTTATAGTCGGTGTATTTTCTGAATGTGGAGTTTTGCGCTTGTGACAACTTCAATAATTGCATGCCAGAACTACCACGATCGGAGAAATTATCAACACATATTCCGTTTGGAGAGTTTACGGTTATTCCGTAGGCGTAGAATCCTGCGGTGGATTTAAATCTGAAATCTATCGTTTTTATCTCTTCCCCACCGTTGCTTATCTCTATTTTTTGAATAAGATCACTGGTTGAAGGTGTGAATTTTAGATTTGTTGAGCCATTGAGAACCACATTGATGATTGTGTTCTGTTCGTTTATAAAAAAGAATTCTGCTTTTGTGTTGCCTGTTAAATTACGTTTGGAATTTGTGATCTTATAAGATATTTTGGCTGAATCACCTATTGGGGTGTTTATTATTGAGGAGATTATGAATTTGTTGTCAATGTTGGTGCTGTTCTTCTTTTTTATTGAGTAGCTAGTCCAGTTGCTGAAAGAGTGTTTTATTGTGGTGCGGTATCTTGCAGAGATAGATGTTGTTGGAACAAAACCTACTCCTCTACCTCCAAATTCATCTTGCAGTAATTCACGCACATCACCAGTGAGTATGTCGCCTTCAATAAAGGAGTCGCCAATAAACGCAATCCTTACATTTCGGCTATCTTTGGTTTTAAGCGCGTTTATGAAATTATTAAGTGCACTCTTGTCTTTTGTGTAATCTTCTATCTGTACGACAGGACTGTTATGTGCAATAGCAGTGATCGTGGAGTCGGCTTTTACAATAGAATCAATTTTTATTTCAATAGCTTTCGATACTATCGAATCTTTTGTTGCCCTCATGCTGTCGGTCAGTTCGCCTGAGTTTAATTTGATGGCCTCTGCCGAAGCAGAATCTGCAAGAAGCATAGAGTTTATCGAATCGCTCAACGGACTTGCAGCCACAAACATCATTGAATCTATACCTGATATTGTTGTAATATTTTGTGTGTCAAGCTTTATGTCTGATAGAATGTCGGTTTTCTTCGATTCTGTATTAAATATTTGGAATGGAGGAATGTTTGCCAAAAGCATGGTGGTCACAATAACTATTATTGACATCCATAAAGGGTATAAATAGTAATTTTTATTTTTAGGATTGTTATTCATACTCCTTATAATATCTTTTTTGAAAATTTAAACAGTACTTTGCGAGGCAAAAGTAATTCTTTTTCATAAATAATTGTATATTTGCACAAAGTAATTGTTATTTCTTGTTTTTTATTATAGTTTAAGACGCTGTTTTAATTTATTAATCATGATAGAATTTGTCATATCGTCGTCGGATCTTACCGATGGATTGTTGAAAAGTGAAATAGCTGCTCTCATGGAAAGTTGCAACGATGCCGATGGATGTAGTTTCGCTGTTACCCCTCGTTTTTTAGAGTGTGCAGCTGTCAGTGTGTCGTCTAAGACAGATGTGTCGTTATGTTCACTTTCTCTTTTTGCCTCACAAACCTACACCGAGGTCGCCATACTGGAGGTTGCCATGGCGTTGGAGAATGGAGCCGACGAAATAGAAATACCAATGAGTCTAGGGCTCGTAGATGATAAAAATTTCGCTGAGGCGCAAAGTCGTTTGGAGGTTATCACTGAGGAGATAGGCGATAGTGCACAGCTCTCTGTGTTTATAGATAGTAGTAAGTTTAGTGATTTCGACCTTCTAGGTAAAGCAGTTTCCACAGCTATAAATGCAGGTGCCGATATAATCGCCCTTAATGTAGATGGCAATTCAGAGGCTAAGTTTATTAAAGAGACTCTCGATGAGGTGGCAAAATACAAAAAATCGGTGATAATAAAAGTAACCATCAATAGTAATATTGATAGTTACAAAGCCGATGTCAAAAATTTTATGGCACCATATTCTTCCTATAAATCAATGTTGCGTGTGCGTGTGAGATTGTAATTTACAATCACTTAGTGTTATCTGTCAGCTTATAAAGAGCATCACCACGACGAACAAGCCCTGCGGTTGTTATGGAGCATCTTTCGCCTTGACGTGTGAGAGATGTTGCTTTTAGATCAACTCTTATTTCATCAACCTTCTGCTCAATTACTCCTGTTGTGGGTCCTGTGATTATTATCTCTTCGCCAAGCTCTAACGTACAAGCCTCAATTAGTATCTCTGCCACTGAAAGATTTTTAAAGTAGTTGGTCACCTTCCCTACATATATTTTTTTCTTAGTAGCTGCCGAGCCATAGTTGTTACTCCACTCGCCTAGCTTTCGTCCTAAGTAGTAGCCATCCCAGAATCCACGATTAAACACCGTTCTCATCTTCTCTTTCCATGCCTCAGCCTTCTCGTGGCAGTATGAGCCATCTTCAATTGCATGTAATGCCTCGTTGTAGCACTCCACAACGCGTTTCACATATTCTGCTGAACGAGCGCGCCCCTCAATTTTCAATACCTTTACTCCTGCCTCGATCATCTGATCTAAAAAGTCTATTGTACATAGATCTTTTGGCGACATTATATATTTGTTCTCAATGGTGAGTTCCGCTCCTGTTTCGCGATCTTTAACATCGTAGCCACGGCGACATATCTGGCGGCATGTGCCTCTGTTTGCTGATTTGTCGGCCTCGTGTAGGCTGAGGTAGCATTTGCCCGACACAGCCATACACAATGCCCCATGCGAAAACATCTCTATTTCGATTAGGTTTCCTTTTTTACCTCTAATATTGCGTTGGATTATCTGATCATGAATATAACTCACTTGTGAAAGGTTGAGCTCGCGAGCAAGCACCACCACATCGGCATATTGTGAGTAAAACTCAACGTCTTCTATATTAGATAGGTTTAGTTGAGTTGAGATATGAACTTCTACCCCTATTTTGTTTGCATACATGATGGCAGCATGGTCAGAGGCAATGATTGCGGTGATTGACTCTTTCTTTGCTCTGTCAATTATTTCACGCATCGTTGGCAGATCTTCGTCGTAGAGTATGCAATTTACTGTTAGGTAGCTTTTTATTTTGGCCTCATTGCATATCCTTACTATCTCAGATAGATCATCTAGTGTGAAGTTGAAAGATGATTGACCACGCATGTTCAGCTTCTCAACACCAAAATATATTGAATTTGCTCCTGCTTGTATGGCTGCTTGCAGCGACTCATACGAGCCAACGGGTGCCATTATCTCTATTTCGTTTCTATTTATTTTCATTTGGAATATAATCTCTTCGTTCTATGTGCTCGTAGTATTGTTGTATCAAAGCTTTTGCTTGATCATATATGTGTGGTGGTATCGGTTCTTTGATTGGTTTGCTACTTATTGTAGAGATAATCTCTTTTTCATTGAACTGATATGTGGTGCTGTCGGTGACTATATTGAATGCTCCCCCAAAATAGTTTAGAGTAAAACGGTCTTTATTGGCTTTACTACCAAAAAGATCGGAGCCGTAACCGAAAAATGGTTTTTTGTAGCCCATCATGCCAAGTAAGGTTGGCATGAGATCTATATGTGATGCCACATGAGTGAATTGACCTTTTATGTTTGAGTTTGGCTTATAAAGAATTATCGGTATTGAATAGCTGTAAGGCACTTTCTTGTATTTATCTATGTCGTTGGCTGAACTGTGGTCGGCAGTTAAAATAAATAGGGTGTTGTCGTAGAAGGGTTCTTTCGATAGCTTTTTGAAAAACTCACGGAGAGTGTAGTCAGTATATTCAATTGTTTGATGAATAGGAAGAGTGCCACCTTTAAATTTTCCTTTAAATTTGTCGGGAACTATAAATGGTGCATGTGATGATAAAGTAAAAAGAGTGGCGAAAAATGGTTTTTTCAACTCTATGATTTTGTCAGCAGCAAAGTCGAGAAACTTATCATCCCATATCCCCCATGTTCCGTCGAAATCATTTGTGCCTCGCGCAGCTTCGTACTCCTCTTGTGAATAGGTTATATCAACGCCACTTGTGTGTGCAAATGCCACAAAACTCATTGATTTGCGCACGGCTCCGTGCATGAATGTGGTGGTGTAGCCCATATCTTTTAATATTGCAGGTAGTGTGCGCATTGGAGCAACCGATTGTGGGAGCGAAAGAAATTGTGTTTTGAAGGTTGGTATAGAGCCCCATAACGCTGGCAGGGCATCAATCGAACGTATGCCGTTGTGGTAGGCGTTTGTCATCATCATGCCTTCGTTTGCTAACGAATCTAAGAAAGGAGTGTAGCTGTGATCTGTGCCGTTTAGTGGCATGATGTGTGCTGATCCAAAACTCTCAAGAATAACGAGTATTATATTTGTTGATGAGTCTATTTTAAATTCACGTTCAATCGTTTGATCCACTTTTTGAGTAGGTGTGAAAATAGAATTGAGCTCTTCTTCTTCAAAATATTTATTGTAAGTGACCTTACTTCCAATTGTTCTTATTAAACAAAATGGGTTGCTTAGTATTAACGATGAGTGTGATGGATTTTTAACATAAAGAGTTGCATCGCTCATTGCAATAGGATAGGTTGCCGATGAGATATTCCCCCCACGTATTAATATTATGGCAGCAACTATTGTAAGCGGGAGTAGTATTGCCGATGAGATATAGTATGTAGCTTTTTTCTTTGTTTTTGTGTTGTAGTATGGTATTTTTTTGTAGCCATATATTAGCAATAGAATTATACCTATATAGATTAAAAACCCATACCAGTAATCTCTTAGAAACGACACAAACAAATTTCCTGCGTTGTCTTGTCCAAAGTAGTGCAGATCGTCGGATGCAATGCGTCCCAGTTTAAACTCATAGTAGAATATGTCGGCACAATTCAAATATATAGCCACACTATTTGTTATGATAAAAAATAGAAACACAAATTTTTGATACCCTTTGCGTTCTCTAAATTTAAACGGGATGAGCGATAAAAGAATAAATGGAATATTTATGTAAAATATAGAAACAGAATCGAACATGAATCCACCCTTTATGATCCCCACGATAGCCTCAGCTGAGATAGGATCAATAAGTGAATTATTGAATATATAGAACAGCACTCTGCATAACCAAAATATGCAGTAAAGTAGTGCAATTCTCATCAAAAAAGTTGTAAAGTCGTTTTTCAGATTTAGTTTGCTCAACATATCTATTTTTCTCTATGTATTAATCTCTTTGCAATGTCGATTACTGAGGCTTTCTTCTCATCCGAAACGTCTAGCTCTCCTATTATCGACATGGCATTGTTGAAGTAGTCGTCTATTTTATTTTGTGTTATCTCTTTTACTCCCAGATAGTCGTATATTGATCTTACAGCATCTATTTTAGAGCAATCTGTGATGTTTTTGTCGTTAAGTATATTTTGCAACCTCTCTTTTGTCTCTTTGTCTGCATGTGAAAGAGCTGTCAGAAGTAGAAACGTTTTTTTACCCTCTATTATGTCGCCACCTATTCTTTTTCCGAATGTTTTTTCATCGCCATAGGTGTCGAGCATGTCGTCTTGAAGTTGAAATGCGTTTCCAAGGTTCATCCCAAAATTGTATAACAATTCGCACTCTTTGACATTTGCCCCTGCAATCTGTGCTCCTATCTGCAATGCTCCAGCAATCAGTGCCGACGTTTTAAGAGCAATCATATCTATGTATCTGTTGATCTCGACATCTGCTGTGGTTTCAAAATCCATATCTATCTGCTGACCTTCGCAGACAAGAGCTGCAAGTGTGTTGAAACTGTCGAAAACATTATGAAACTGCTCGCAATGACACTTAGCAAGTAGCTTATATGAGTGGATGAGCATAGTGTCGCCCGAAAGTATCGCCACATTTGTATTCCATTTCTTATGTACTGTGGCACGCGCTCTACGCACATCGGCGTTATCCATTATGTCGTCGTGTAGTAGAGTGAAATTATGAAATACCTCAATAGCAAGTGCGCCATTCATCGCCTTTTCTATATTGTCGCTGAATATGTTGCAAGAAACTAAAACCATTATAGGTCGTATTCGCTTTCCTCCGGCTTCAAGTGTATATTGTATAGGTGTGTAAAGATTTTTAGGTTCCGCAGGAAGAGCTATTGATTGTATTCTCTCCTCGAAAAGTTCGATAAGTTTATCAACACTAAGTATCATCGCTTTTTTAGGCAAAGATAATTAAAATATTACCTGACAGCAATAATTATCTATCGTAAAACATAAAATTATCCCATACATATAAATTTCATCAGACATCGGTAATCTAATTAATCGTATCTTTTGTTTTGATATTTTTTATGTTGATATATAGTTGATTGTGATATAAATTGAACGAATTATAAAAAATAATTATGAATTTAGTATTATTATTTATATATTTGAAACCTAAACCCAAAGAAAAATTGTAAATATTATTGGTTTATTTACTGTATCGTTGCAAGATAAAACAACTAAAATATAAATAAATATGAAGCAGTTAGTAGTAGGTATCGACATTGGAGGCACAAACTCCGTATTTGGATTGGTAGACAATGAAGGAAATATGTATGGTGAAGGCGTTGTTCCAACCAAAAAGTTTCCCGACTTTGATCAATATTTAGAAGAACTATATATTGGTATTATGAGCTTAATTAAGAAATTAGGTGAAGACAAATATGAGATTATCGGAATAGGGATAGGTGCTCCAAATGGTAATTACTATAATGGAACTATTGAAAATGCTGCGAACCTTGAATGGAAAGGTGTAGTTCCTTTTGTTGAGAAGATGAAACGTTATTTTCCTAGTGTTCCTGTTATCATCACAAACGATGCTAATGCTGCGGCTATTGGCGAGATGGTTTACGGTGGCGCTAAAGGCATGAAAGATTTTATTGTTGTAACTTTAGGTACAGGATTGGGTAGCGGTTTTGTGGCTAATGGTCAGTTAGTATATGGTCATGATAGTTTCGCCGGCGAATTAGGACACGTTATTGTCAATAGAACAGTCTCTGGACGTATGTGTGGTTGCGGTAGAAAAGGTTGTCTTGAAACCTACGTATCTGCCACAGGTATCAAACGTACAGCTTTCAAACTTCTTGCCGACCATTTGGAAGATAGTGAATTTAGAAACATATCGTTCAACGATCTTACTGCCGAAATGATCACAAAAGCAGCTCTTAATGGCGATCCTTTAGCAATTGAGGCTTACGACTACACAGGCATGTTGCTTGGACAAGCATTGGCAGATGCTGTGACAATCACCTCTCCTGAGGCAATCTTCTTGTTCGGTGGTTTGGCAAAGGCAGGTAAATACATATTTGAACCAACCAAAAAATATATGGAGATGCACATGTTGGCAAACTTTAGAAACAAAGTTAAGTTGTTGCCATCGGGTATTGACGGTAAGAACGCGGCAGTGTTGGGAGCATCGGCTCTTATATGGCAGTCTTCTGATATGCAGGGAAAGAAATAATTCCTTTTAGAAACGGCAAGAAGAGTGGTAATAAAATGCTGAAAACAAATTAAAACAGCGTCTTATATAATTAAAAAGGGTTGCATAATACTATGCAACCCTTTTTTGTGCCCAGAACATGACTCGAACATGCACACAGAAACCTGCTCTACCACCTCAAAGTAGCGTGTCTACCAATTTCACCACCTGGGCATTTTTAATGTTGCAAAAGTATATATAATTTTTATTTCCTACAAATTATTGTTGCCCGGTTAAAAATTATGCTTTACCTCAATGCAAACTTAAGGAGCTGCTATAA
>JAVVZN010000007.1:0-17328 GCA_036650555.1 Rikenellaceae bacterium | reverse complement strand
CCTGCAATAGCCTTACGCGCAACAACCGACAACACTCCTCCATGTAGCATTTTATTAACACCATTTTTAACCATTCGCATATGAATATGCAACCCCGATCCTGCCTTTCCCACTGTGATCTTAGGAGCAAAAGTGACATCTAAATCAAAAGACGATGCAAGAGTGCGGATTATCCATTTTGCCATTGTTAATTGATCAGCTGCACACATGACATCGGTAGGCAAAAACTCTATCTCATTTTGTTCATATATTTTTCCATCAAGACGAAATGTCCCCACCTCTGAATGGCCATATTTAATCTCTCCTCCACAACGTGCTATCATCAACATACACGCCTTGCGGAACTCTCCGAATTTAGCATAAGGCGAACTCTCATGATAGCCTTTTTGATCTTCAGCTTGAAAAAGATCTTTATCGGGAGCAATAACGTAGAACTCCAATTCACCCATTGCCTCAAAACTCATTCCTGTCGATTTTTTAAATGCCTCATGAGCTTTATATAGGGTGTATTCAGGAGAACTTTCTAACCGTTCACCAGATTTATTAAAATAAGAACACAACATAGATAGCGTTGGTATCTCAGCAAATGGATCTAAGAATGCAGTTGCGTAGCGTGGCACAACATAAAGATCACTAGAGCCTGCCTCAATAAACGGAAACAAACTCGACCCATCTACTCTCTCACCACAACTAAGAATAGTGTTCAGATAATCAAGATCATTGATAACAAAGTTCAAAGTTTTCAATCTGCCATCACCGCCAACATAACGGAAATCAACCATCTGAATCTCTTCTTCGATGATATAGTCAATAATATCCTGTTTAGTAAATTGAGATGCTGGTTTTTCAAAGAAATCAACTAACGGATTAGGATTAAGTTCTACATGCTTACTCATGATCAAATAATTTTAATTATTGTTGTACTTCTAAGAAGCTGTTTGAATTTGCTATCAGACAACAATAAACTTTAATACAAATATGGCACTAAGTTAAACATATTTTTTTATTCACCGCTATTTTAATAATAATTTTGCGTAAAATTATGTGTTTAACTTAAGGTTCCTTATATTTGACCTTGTTCATACATGCGCACTAACTCCTCCATGACTTTGTCGTCGCCATCTTTGTCGTATTCAGATTTGAGGTTCGCGCCAAACAAGCGCGCTATCCCCTGCCAAAAGAAAGCAGAGAAGCTACCACGCAACTCTTTTACCAGTTCATATGATGTGTCGCCTGTCTGTCGGTCTATCAGCTTTAACAAAACCATGCCTTGATACATCGACATTTGTTTTAAAATAGGGGTGTACTCCTTTTTCAACTCCTGTTCAACTCCCTTGACATATTTTCGTTGCTGTGATTTTTCTAAGTGGGCTAACTTATTTTCCATCTCTCGCAACTTATATTTTGCAGTTGTTGCTATTGGATATGTCACTCTAATTGCACGTATCAAACGCTCATATTGTTTTTGCATCTGACGCCCTTTGCGATTGTTAGGAAAAACAAAGACAGTCGATAGTTCAAGCTGTTGCATAGGTTCTTTGCCATCTTCAACAACGGAATATCGAGTATGTGGCATATCTGGATTACCCAATTGTGCCGAGGCAACAGCGGGAACTAATAGGAATAATATTAAAAATAATTTCTTCAACCTTCAATTCATGATTTGACTGTACAAAAATAATATTATCTTTGCGAGAATAAAAACGTTTTTTTTTGACTGATTATTATAATGAACAACTACTGCCCGGTTACAATTTCAAAAAGTAATTGCGAAAATTGTTTCAGATGTGTCAGAGAATGTGAGGTTAAAGCAATAAAGTTCAACCTATCACAGCCTCAGATCACCTCTGAGAAATGTGTTGCGTGCGGTAATTGCATAGATAATTGCCCATCTGGATTTATTTCTATTGACTCTCACGCCACAAAAGTTCAACGTGCAATAAAAAATAATTCTATAATAATCGCGTCGTTATCTCCTGGATGGATCACTGAATTTAAAAATATAGAACCGTATAGAATGATCGAAGCTCTGCGTCTTTTAGGATTTACGCATGTGAGCGAAACCTCTATCGGAGCAACATTAGTTAAAATAGAAACAGCGAAAATCCTAGGCGAGTCTGGCAATTTTTTCATATCCAACACCTGTCCAGCGGTCACAAAATTAATAAAAACTTATTACCCTGAGCTAACAAAAAATATTATTGAGGTTGTTCCGCCTGCTGTGGCACATGCTCGCTACCTAAAACAAAAATATGGATCAGCGGCAGTGGTGGTCACTATCGACTCTTGCATAGCAACAAAAACCTACACTAACAGCGAGAACTCCGATATTTATGCCTCTCTAACATTTGAAGAGCTACGTGACTTAATGACAAGTGAAGGTGTTGAATTTGATTTTATCCCTGGAAATAAAACATACACGTTCGAGCCGTTTGAATCTCAAGCCGACAACCAATACATACTTCCACGCGGAGTCTACAACCATCATTTTCTCTCTGAGTTTCAGCTCTCTAAAACCACTATCCACAACTTTTCTGGAATATCACGCATAAAAAATATACTATCGGCTCTTTTAAAAGAAGACAAGCCGAAAAATTCATACATAGAACTTTTTGCATGCAAAGAGGGTTGTATGTATGGTGCTGGCTCTCTCGACTCTCTCAACTTCATCACCAAACGCATGAAGATGAGTGAATATGAAAAGAGTGAGAAGCCCTACAACAACAATACATTCCCTATTGTATATCTTCAAGAGAAGCACAAAATGTCGCCTATAAACACAAAAATAAGCCAAGAGGAGATTAGTGATGCGCTTGAAACGCTATTTATTGAGCGCGGCAAAGAGCCTAAAAATTGCGGAGGCTGTGGCTACATAGATTGTTATAGTTTTGCAATCGCGCTTGCCGAAGACAACACAAAAGCAGAGATGTGCGTTTATTATCAAAAGCAATTAGCGCAAAACAAATTCACAATGCTTTTAAGTAAAATGCCATCAGGTGTGGCAGTTGTAGGCAGTGACATGAAGATAATAGAGGCAAACCGAAACTTTGCAACCATGCTGGGAGCCGATTCTATGATGATCTACGATGCCAATCCGGGCATGGCAGGAGCCGACATTACACGTCTTTTAACATTTCACATCATGGTGTCAGATGTTCTTAAAAGCGGCATAAACAGCGTTGAGAAAGATGTTCAGATAAAAGATAAAATGATAAAACTAACGGTTTTTACTCTTCAAAAACATAATATGGTGTGCATATTGGCGCGTAACATGTTTTTGAGTGACGTAAGAAACGATGAGATATTAAGTAGAACAAGAAAAGTAATAAACGACAACTTAGAAACAGTACAACAAATAGCCTACCTCCTTGGAGAAAACGCCTCAAAAACAGAAGCCGTACTAAACTCAATAATAGAATCACAAACGGTAGAAAATGAGCGATAACTTTTTCATAGAGATAGACTCGCGGCAAATATGTGCAAAAGGAAGCATTATTTCAGGCAATGTTTGCATAACAAAAAAACACAACGGACGCACAGTGGTGGTTCTTAGCGATGGAGGTAGCAGCGGCATACAAACAAATGTTGTGGCATCAATAATAGCCTCGATGGCAATAAACTATTCGCTTGCAGGTGAAGATCCAATACGTGCGGCAAAAGCTATTATTGAAACATTTGTACGTAAAGATGCAAAAAGAGCAAAATTCACAATCATAACAATCTGCGATAGCGGTAATGTGACAATAGTGGAGTTTGGAAACCCAGAGGTGGTAGTTGTAAGAGAGGGTGAAATATTTGAGATTAGCAGAGAGAAACACAATTTCAAAACTGAAACTGGAATAGATTTATCTATTTTTTACAGTGAATTTTTTGCACAGTGTGAAGATAGAATATTATCTTTCACCGATGGGGTAACACTCTCTGGATATGCCACATTTCGGATGCCGCAAGGTTTTAAAATAGATGGCGTAAGAAAAATGATACTAGCAACTCTAGCCAAAACGCCACACATCTCTGGAGCAGATTTGGCACTGACCATAATTGCTAGTAGTGAGATGAACGATCTTTTTGTAGTAAAAAACGATATGAGCTGTGCCTCAATATATTTTCGTAAGCCACGTAGGATTTTGGTTTGCACTGGTCCGCCATTCAATGCTGAGAAAGATAAAGAGCTAGCCGAACTAGTAAACAATTACGATGGCGACACAATAATTAGTGGTGGCACCACCTCACAAATTATAGCTCGTGAATTGAAACGCGACATATCAGTGATAATGAAACGCGACTCTTCTGCTCTACCTCCCATATCGAAGATGGAAGGGGTGACAATGGTAACAGAAGGGGTGCTGACATTGGCAAAAGTGAAAGCCATGCTTGAAAGTTTGAAAAGTAGCGACATAAAAGAAAACGGTATTGATGCCGTTTATGTAAAGCTACTCCTTCAACACGACGAGATAAACTTCATTGTTGGCAGCCGAATAAATGCAGTGCATCAAGACCCTAGCCTACCAATAGAGTTGGAGCTACGACGAAATGTTATAAAGGAGATAGGACGCCTCCTAGAAACAAAATTTATGAAGCAAATAAACATAAAATATATATAATATAACAGCACAATGTGCAAAAACGAAAAATTGTTATGGAAAAAAAATTAGTTGTTAAAATCTGCACCGGAACTTTGTGTTATGTAATGGGCGGAGCCGAACTTCAAGCTATTGATGAATTTCTGTCTGAAAGCATACAAGATCAGATAGACATTATCGGAGCGCCATGTCTTGAATATTGCAACACATGTGAAGGACCGAAAGCACCATTCGTTGAGGTTGGCGACAAAGTAATATCTGAAGCATCAATAACAAAAGTAGTTGATGCTATCAAAGCAGAATTAGGAGTAAAATAATGACTGTATCAAACAACGCGATGCTTATCAGACGTGAGCTCATGGCATGGGTCACGCGATTGATATTTAATGACAAACTTACCGAAGAGATAGACAAAATACCTGTCATTCTCCGACCAAAGCGAGGAAGTTCGTCACGTTGTTGTGTCTATAAAGATAGAGCAATGTTGAGGTATAAACTCATGGCACTCATGGGTTTTAACACTCAAGATGAAACTGACGAAACAATCCAACTGTCGGAATATGCAAGAATGGCTCTCGAAAGAGATGGGATTCCAGAAATTCCGCTAACTGTGATAGACGACGCATGTTCGGCATGTGTGAAGGTTAATTATGTGGTAACCAACATGTGTAGAGGATGTGTGGCTCGTCCATGTACTGTCAATTGCAGTAAAGATGCTATACATTTTGAAAACGGACAAGCACATATTGATCACTTAAAGTGCGTAAACTGCGGATTGTGTCAGAAAAATTGCCCTTTCCATGCCATCATATACACTCCTGTTCCATGTGAGGAGTCGTGTCCTGTTGGAGCAATATCGAAAGATAGTGAAGGAATAGAACATATCGACGATTCAAAATGTATATATTGTGGACGCTGTCTTGAGGCGTGTCCTTTCGGTGCAATAAACGAAAAGACGCATCTTGTTGAGGTGGCAAAAGCAATTAAAAGCAGCAATAAAGTGGTGGCAATGGTTGCACCTGCAATTGCAGGTCAATTTAAAGCACCGCTAGGTTCAGTTCTAAAAGCGATAAAAGACATAGGGTTTGATGATGTGATTGAGGTTGCTAAAGGTGCCAACATCACAACAGAAAATGAGGCTGCGGAATTTAAAGAGAAGATGGGTGAGGGGCAGAAATTCATGACCACCTCTTGTTGCCCATCCTACACAGTATGTGTCGAAAAGCACATACCTGAGTTGAAACCTTTTGTATCTCACACCAAAACCCCTATATACTACACAGCACGCATAGTAAAAGAGAAATATCCCGATGCAAAGCTTGTTTTTGTGGCTCCTTGTCTGGCAAAACGCTACGAGAGCATACACAACACCGATATTGATTTTATGTTGAGTTTTGAAGAGGTTGGATCAATGATGGTGGCACGAAACATAACAATAGATAACGATGCTCAATGGACTCTCGACACCTCTATCTACCCATCAAGCAGAGGCTATGCAACATCAACTGGGGTGGCCTCAGCTGTGGCGCGGCATCTAAACGGATCAATAGAGATTAAACCAGCCTACATTAGTGGTTTGAACAAACAATCTATAAAAGAGTTGCGTGGTTTTGTAAAGGCAGCCCCTGGAAACATAATTGAGGTTATGTCTTGCGAAGGAGGATGTGTGAATGGATGTAATGTCATCGCAAATCCTAAAATTGCACACCGACAAGTAAGACAACTTGCAGAAGATAAGTGACAAAATTTAGACAGATTGTAAAAAAGCATTATCTTTGTAGAATAGACAGTTTCAAAAACAGTTATTTTAATTAAAACTCTGGCATTAGTAGATGATTAGCAGAAGATTATTACGTATAAAAGTTATACAAGCTCTTTATTCACATTTCACATCAGAAACTGAGCTTCCAAGCACTTCGCAAAAAAGTTTGGCACATAGCATTAGTAAATGTTATGAGCTTTATTATTTGATGCTTACACTTCCAACCGAGGTGGCTCGTTACAACAACAACATAATAGATTCTGCAAAGGATAAAATTCGTCCATCGGAGCAAGAAACGAATCCTAACATGCGTTTTGCTGAAAACCCTGTCATCGCGCAGTTATCAGAGAGCAAAGCAATAAACACCTTCATGAACAAACGTTCACTCTCTTGGAGCAATAATCAAAACTTAATAAAAGGATTGTACCAAAACATGAGCACGAAGGAGTATTTCATCAACTACATGAGCCAACCAAAATGCACCTACAACGATCATAAAAATTTAATTATTGATTTCTTTAAAAACGAAATTGAAGATTATGAATATCTGTATGATGAGATTGAAGACATGTCGATTTTCTGGGCAGACGATATTGAATATGCTGCATCACATGCACTTCAAACAATCACAGAGATGTCGGCCGACTGCGTCACTGGAGAGAAATACAAAGAGATAAAACTTCTTCCGATGTATAAAGATGTTGAAGATCAAGAATTTGCAAAAGATCTCTTTTTAAAAGCAATAACTCACAGCGAAGATAATCTTAAATATATTGATTCATTCACCCACAACTGGGATGTTGAGCGCATAGCTTTTATGGATCGTATAATTATGCTTGCTGCTATTGTTGAGATAAAAGATTTTCATAACATTCCGATCAATGTAACAATGAATGAATATATTGAAATTGCAAAATATTACAGTACAACACGTAGTGGAAACTTTGTGAATGGAGTGCTCGACAAGATTATTAGCGATATGAAAGAGAAAAAATTATTAAGTAGTCTGAAATAATTTTTTTTACAAAATGACTAAGAAGCTGTTTTGATTTATTGATTTCGTTCTTTTCAGCTCTTTTTGCCCCAATTTTTGCTCCATAAATCCTCATTTAGCTCGCTAAAATCGGATTTAAAGAACAAAAACTAGAACAGAAATAGCTCTGGAATAACTTCGATAACAAATTAAAATCGCTTATAACAAAAGTAATTGGGAGTATGGCATGCCAAAAATAGTGATTAATATATTTTATATTTTAACTTTACTAATTACCATAATAGGTTGTGGGGCTCAACAAACAGTTAAACAAAATGTTACAAACAACGCGATAGCCTTAGTAAAATCAGATACAAACATCTATATAACAGTTGCTGAGAAAAAATTAGGCACATTATATGCAGGCGAAACAGTTGAGGGATCATTGCTTTTTGAGAACAAAACCGACACACTACTTACAATTAACACCATCAAAGGCTCTTGCGGTTGCATGACAATCAAAGAGAGTTTTGATAGTCTAAAAAAAGGAGAAAAGAAGAGTATCAAATATATTATAGACACTTTTGGAAAGAGTGATGACGAATATTTCGACATTATGATCATAACTTCAAGTGGCAAATATATAGTTGAACTCACAGCAAACGTTAAACAGAATATTAACTAATAACAAATAAAATTATGATTCAAAATTTCATTTCACCACTTATGTCAGGTTCACCTGAAGGCGGAGCATCAAATCTATCATTTCTAGTAATGATGGTACTTATTTTTGTTGTAATGTATTTTTTCATGATACGTCCACAACAAAAACGTCAAAAAGAACTTGTAAAATTTAGAGATTCATTGCAAAAAGGCGATAAAGTAATCACAGCAGGTGGCATCTACGGAACAGTAAAAACTGTTTACGACACATACATCGCTCTAGAGATCGACAACAACGTAGCGATCAAAGTTGATAAAACAATGATTATGAAGGATTCTTCAGACATTGCTGCTCAACAAAAATAACAAATAACGAACTAAAAGCAGTGTCATGTACACTGCTTTTAGTTAAATTTTCAATCTCTGCCTCATTAGCAAATGAGCTCTTGATTAATGTGCTACCTGTTATGTTATAACTATGTTTAAATTTTTAAAAAACATAATAAAACGTGTCAAAGAGCCACTATTCATACTCTTTGTTGGCATAGCAATAGTTGTGTGGTATCTGAACCGACTAAACGGCACCTATCAGCAAGACTTGCTCCTTCCTATCTACATAGAAGGAATAGAAAACCCAACACAAAGCGCAGGCAATAATCATTTCAACCTATATTGCCGTGTCCGCGGTAAAGGTTACGATTTTCTCCTATACAAATTATATCCTCTATCGAAAAAAGTCACAATCCCAATCTCAGATATAATCTCATCTTCGAGCACAAAAAACAATCCCACTATTAATATGTCGCTACTTGAAACATCTGTATCCGACAAATTAAAAGGCATGGAGCTTGTTAAGTTGCACGACACAAATCTTAAAATTGCTAACATTGCATACGCACAAAAGTTTGTGAAAATTGCATCCGACATCAAAATTAAGATCAAAGGTGGTTACATGCAAATTGGAGAAACACGGTTCGATCCATGTTCTGTTTTAGTGCGTGGCGACAAAAGATTGATAGATAATATTGATTCCGTTTTAACGTCTAAAAAGGTGATAAGCACACCATTTAACTCTCTTAGCGACGACATAGCCATTGTAAAAAGGAGAGGTGTTAGTTACAGCCCAGATAGAGTTGAATACAACATTATGATAGATCGTTTTACGGAGAGGAAAATTTATGCTATACCTAAAATTACAACATCAAACATACCATCTCAGAATATTCAATACGAAGTTATTCCTGAGCAAGTGGAGTTATGTTTTAATGTTGCCCAATCTATAAACAACACATTCTCAGCCGATAGTTTTGAGGTTTATGTTGATTACGACGACAAAGTTGCATCAAAAGACAAAATCGGTGATAATCTCTACAAAGTAAAAATACGCAATCTGCCAATAGAGGCAACAATTCAATATATTGAGCCTGCCTACATCACCATCTTAAAACAAAATTAACGATGGTAATCGGAATTACAGGCGGCATAGGCAGCGGCAAAAGCACCGTGTGCAAAGTTTTAGAATGTATGGGTTATGTGGTATATTACAGCGATTCACGCGCAGCACAACTCATGCAATCAGATACCAATATAATAGAAGAACTCAAAGAAAAATTCTCTTCAGACATCTATCACGACGGCATTATCGATCGCAAACTTCTAGCATCAAAAGTGTTCGGCAACATCGAAAAACTACGATGTCTTGAAGCTATTGTGCATCCACGTGTGATGGAAGATCTTCAAAAATTTATTACGGCACACTCACAAAATAAATTTGTGTTTGTGGAGTCGGCAATAATGTTTGAAAGCAAACTAAACCACCTGTTGGACGCTATCATAACTATCTCTGCTCCAACATATCTACGCATAGAAAGAGTGATAAAACGCGACCATACCTCCCCTCAAGCAGTTGAAAAACGTATCGCAGCTCAAATGAGCGATAGTGAACGCGAAAAACTATCGAACTACACAATCGTATGCGATGATCATAAATGCGTAACTACTCAACTATTAGCGATATTAGAGAAAGTATCTTTTTAGCCAATCTCAATAACTAATTTATAAAAAATTTGAAAAATAACAATCTAATCCGATGTTATTTTCAAAAAAATTATTACATTTGCACTATTGTAATAGTGGGAACAAAAGAAGAAAAACCCCAAATAATATAACCTAATTTTCAATAATCATGGCAATTAATCGTAAAGATTTTTTAAAAGCTGCAGGTAGTCTAGCGCTGCTTACAGTTATTCCGCGCAGCGTACTAGGCGGAGCAGGAAGAGTGGCACCGAGCGATCAGCTAACAAAAGGGATCATTGGTGTAGGAGGAATGGGTCGAGGACATTATGGCTATGCTGGAACACGTCTTGTAGCAGTGTGTGACGTGGATTCATTACGTCTGGCAGCAGCTGTTAAGGCTGCCCCTGATAATGTGAAACAATACAAAGATTATCGTAAACTTATCGAAGATCCAAACGTAGACATTGTGCATATAGCAACTCCACCTCATTGGCACGGTATAATGGCTGCTGAAGCTGCAAATTCTGGTAAAGATATATGGTGTGAGAAACCTATGACACGTACAATAGGCGAAGGTAAACGCGTCATGGAAGCTGTGAAAAGAAATGGAAATATATTTCGTTTAAACACATGGTTTCGTTTCTCTGACAACTTCTACGGAATGGGAACCACAGTAAAACCTATCAAAAAACTTGTTGAAAGCGGACTTCTTGGATGGCCACTTACAGTTACTGTTAGCGCTCACACAGGTTTCAACTGGAAATTTTTCTGGGTTGGAAAAGAACATCTTGAACCACAACCAGTGCCAAAAGAGCTAGACTACGACATGTGGTTGGGCCCTGCACCCTACAAACCATACAACATTCACCGTACTCACGCCACATTCCGCGGATATTGGGATTATGATGGTGGTGGTCTAGGCGACATGGGACAACACTATCTCGACCCAGTTCAATACTTCCTTGGCAAAGACAACGAATCTCCAATCAGAGTTGAGGTTGATGCACCTGCTCAACACCACGATGCAGTTGGAACATGGCGTCAGATAATATATACCTACGCTGATGGATGTAAAATTATATTAAACGGCGAAGATTTCGGCGACAAGAATGCTCCATACATTGCAGGTCCTAAAGGCAACGTTTACAACGGTTTTAGATGCGACATTCCTAATATAGACCAACTACTAAACGAGCTACCAGATCCTGAACCACAAGCAACAGATTTTGTGGAGTGTGTTAAAGATCGTAAGAAATTTGCACTTAATGAATTAAATGGTTTCCGTTCGGCTACACTTGTAAATATGGCAGTTGTGGCATTACGTCTAAATCGTTCGCTTAATTTCGACCCTAAATCACTGTTATTTGTTGATGATGAGGCTGCAAACCGCCTTGTAGATCAACCTAACCGTGCCCCATGGGGAACAATGTAATTACTACTTTCCTAACTATCAAGACAAATGAAAAAAATATTATTATTAGCAATTATATCAATATTTAGTTTCTCAGCGATGGCGCAATCGCCAGCAGGAAGAGAATCTAAAACTATTGTAGCCGACGTACTAGCGCAAATGCCAACCCAAAACGTTGAGGCATACAATCAAATGATGGACGACCTTGTCACTTCGGGTGAGAGCGGAATCCTTCAACTGGCAAGCATGTTGGCAGCCCCTGGAAAAGGCGATAACACAGCTGTTGAATATGCTCTTGGCGGGCTTTCATACTATGTTTCAACTCCAGGCAAAGAAGCCTCACGTGCCATGGTAACTACATCGCTTATTAAAGCTCTTGATGCAGCTACTGATCGCGAAATAAAAGCATTTTTAATTCGTATGACACAAATCACATCTAAAGATGATGCGATTCCTACATTGAAAAAATATGCTTTAAGCAACAACTTATACGAAGAGGCTATTCGAGCTCTTGCGTATATCAACTCTAAAAACAGTATCGCTGCAATTATAGAAGTTGCTCCAAAAGTTGCCGACAAATCGGTTGTGGCACAAGTTGCTGGTGAAAGAAAAATCACTGCTCTTACCCCAACAATGATTGAGTGGTTTAAAGTAACCGACACAAAACTTCACAAGGCTGTGACTCGCGCCCTTTCAGAACTAACCTCTGAAGAGGGTCTAACACTTCTTGCTAAAGAGGCTGCGGCTTGCAACTATGGTTACAATGATTTCGAAACCACAAACGCCTTTACAAAAACTCTTGCCGCTGTTCCATATAGCGTAAGTAAAAGTTATGTAGGCACACTTAGTAAGCCAAACCTTAGCGCATCTGTTAGAAAACAAGCAATGGCTATTACTCTACTTAACAATCCTACAAAAAGCACAAAAATCGTACTCGCTGCCATCTACGATGGTGACCGCAAATATCGTAACGATGTGTTAAGCATGACAGATTTGTTCGATGTTAAAAGTGTTTCTGCTGCATTAGAAGGAAAATTCAATAAGTTCAACGACCAAACAAAATGCGATGTTATCAATTGGTTCAAAACAAACAATATCGCATCTGCACTTCCAGCTGATTTTATAACCTCAGAAAATGGTGAACTTCGTAAAGCAGCAATGCGCTATGAAATTGCCATGAACACACCAGAATCTATCAATGCAGTTATAAAAGCATTCAAATCCGACAATAAAGAGGTGCTAGCAGATGCTGCTCAAGCACTATTGTGGAGCAAATTCTCTACTATCTCAAACGAGAATTTAGAGATACTAAACGGCGCAACAAAAAATGGCAAGATTGCAATTCTTAACTTCCTTGCATCACGCAATGTTCCTTCTCTTATGCCACTTATCGTTTCAAACACAGTGAGCAGCGACAAAGAGCTTCAAAAGGCAGCTTTCAAAGCATTGACGGTGACTTCAAAAGTTGAAGATATTCCAATGCTATACGACTATCTTGACAAAGCAACAGATTGCAATGTGGCATCAGTCCAAACAGCGCTAGGCGAAAAGCTTAAAATGCTTAAAAAAGATGACGCACTAAAATCAATAGAACAACATTTAACAAAAGGTATTAAAGAGCGTAAATATGCACTTTATGCTTTTGTGCCAACAAAAGAATCAGTTAGCAAACTACAAAAAGCAATTGAAACAGAAACAGGCGACGCAAAACAAGCTGCTGCTCAGGCACTTATTGCATGGCCAAACACTGATGCTCTTGATGTTGTTTATGGTATCATCTGCGATAAATCTCAATCATCATTGCAACCTAAAGCTATCAAAAACAGTGTCAGCTTAATAAATAGCTGCAAATTACCTGATGCTCAGAAATTTCTTATGCTACGTAGAATCATGGATGTAACCAAAGATGCTACTGCTAAAAACGATATTTTAGATGCAATGGGTAATCTTAACTCATTAAATGCTCTTCTATATGTTGCACCTTACATGAATGTTGGCGGTGAAACAGCACAATTTGCAGCTTTTGCAGCAATGAAAATAGCTCTTAAAGATGCAACATACCAAAACTATGGTAAAAATGTTGAAGAAATTCTAAACAAATTTGCAGCAATTCGCACAGGTAGCGAGGCAGGTTATGAGAAACAATCTGTGAAAGACTACATGGACAAAGCTCCTAAAAACGCAACAGGTTTCGTGTCTATATTCAATGGCAAAGATCTTAGCGGCTGGAAAGGCTTAGTGAAAAACCCTATCGCTCGTTCAAAGATGAGCGACAAACAATTATCTGAGGCGCAAGTTATTGCTGATCAAGAGATGCAAACAGGTTGGAAAGCCGAAGACGGTCTGCTTATCTTCACAGGAAAAGGCAACAACCTATGTACTGAGAAAAAATATGGCGACTTTGAGATGTATGTTGATTGGAAAATCGAAAAAGATGGCGACGCAGGTATCTACCTACGTGGCACACCTCAAGTTCAAATTTGGGACACCTGCCGTAGAGATGTAGGTGCTGAAGTTGGATCTGGCGCTCTATACAACAACACAACAAACATAAGCACACCTCTTGTTCTAGCCGACAATAAGATAGGCGAATGGAACACATTCTACATAAAGATGGTTGGCGAACGCGTTACAGTATATCTTAACGGTCAAAAAGTGGTTGATAATGTCATCATGGAAAATTATTGGGACAGAAATCTACCTATCTTCCTTGAAGAACAACTTGAACTTCAAGCACACGGAACTCTAGTTGCATACAGAGATATATACGTGAAAGAACTTCCAAAAGTTGAACCATTGACCCTATGTGCTGAAGAGCAAAAAGAAGGTTTTGAATACCTTTTCGATGGTGTTTCAATGAGCAAATGGACAGGAAACACAAAAGATTATGTGGCTCAAAACGGCACTATCACTCTTAACCCTAAGAATGGTGGCGGCGGAAACCTTTACACTAAAAAAGAGTACGACAACTTCGTTCTACGTTTTGAATTTCAATTGACTCCTGCTGCTAACAATGGTCTTGGCATCCGCACACCGCTAACAGGTGACGCTGCTTATGTTGGCATGGAATTACAAATTCTAGACAGCGAACATCCAGTTTATAAAGATCTTAAACCATATCAATATCATGGTTCAGTTTATGGAGTTATTCCTGCGAAACGCGGTTTCTTAAAACCAACAGGAGAGTGGAACTGTGAAGAGGTGATAGCTAACGGCGATAATATCACCGTGAAGATAAACGGAGAGGTGATTGTTGATGGCAACATCCGCGAGGCAAGTCAAGGGGGCACAAAAACTGCCGATGGCAAACAACACCCAGGTCTACTTAACAAAACAGGTCATATAGGTTTTCTTGGTCATGGCGCAGTAGTAAGTTTCAAAAACATTCGTGTTAAAGAGCTGACTGCTCCAAAAAAGAAATAACAATTCATAACACACATTAAATCACCGCCTTTAAAAGTTGTAACTAAAAACTTTTAAAGGCGGTTTTATTATGAACATAATATGCTTTACTGAATTTGTAATATGTAGTATGAATTTTGCAAAAGTTTATTAATTTTGTGCTCATAATGAAACGATTGCTTAAAATAATATTAGAGATAATATCGGGTGTAATACTACTAGCCGTGGTATTACCTATTTTTGTCACTCTAATACTACAAACATCGTTTATTCAAAATTTTATCGCAAGCGAATTTTCAAAATTTGCCACTCAAAAGATGGGTGTTGAAATATCGGTTGATCGTATCTATCTTAAACTATTCAATAAAGTATCGGTAGATGGTTTCTATGTTGAAGATCCTATTCATAGAGGTGACACCCTGCTCTACGTTAAAAATGTTGAGGCATGTCTGGGTGGCATCGACTTCACAACAGGGAAAGTTAATATAGATTATGCCAACATTGATGGTGGGGTGATGAAACTCGCTAGCGACTCCACAATGCTCAACATAAAAGCCATAACAAACAAACTAAAACCAAAGGTAAAAAAACAAAATACACGTCCATTTGAGATGTCGATCGACAACATCAAAATCGACTCTTTCGACTTTGCATATATTCGCCACATACTACGAAAGGTAGATAGTGGAATGAATTACACCGACATGCGTTTCAACTCTATCAAGATTATAGCCGAAGATTTTCATCTTCTTGGTGATAGTATAAATATGAAACTAAATCATCTACGACTCACTGAGAAAAGTGGATTACACCTAAGTAAGATAACAACCGATTCTCTCACCCTCTCATCGAGTAAGATTGCAGTGAAAGATGCAGATCTAAGGCTAGACAACTCATGGGTTGCTCTGCGCGACTTCTCACTCAACTACCACGACTGGACCATGAGCGACTTTTTAGATAAGGTTGTGATGCGTGCCACTATCACCGATAGCCACATAGAGATGGCGACGATAGAGAAGTTCACAATGGGCAAACGAGGATGGCTCTCACAACTACGATTTAAAGGAAACTGTGAAGGTGTCATCTCCAATCTTTCTGGACATATCTCTCTTGTGGAGAGTTATGGGAGCTCAATTAGAGGAGCCAAATTTAACTTAAAAGGGTTGCCCGACATAAAAAAGACTATGTTTAAAATCGAACTATTCGATCTAAACACCTCTGCTGCCGACATATACCACATAATAGATGACTTCACAGGCAGCGTACCAAAACAAAATAACATATTAAAAAATGCAGGCAACATCAATCTCAGTGGTGAATTTGATGGTAGTTTTGAGCGATTCAAATCAAAAGGTGTAATTAAAACATTGGAAGGTAAGATAGACTTTCAAGTTTCAAACACCAAAGTTCAAGATGCAGTTAAGATAGCGGGATCTGTTAGTACGAAAAATTTTAATTCTGGGATGTTATTCGGAGTTAATAAACTAGGGAATGTAGATTTTCAAGGGAATATTGATAGTTATCTTGCGAAAGACAGTGTCAATGTTGATATAAATTCAAAGATTGATAGCCTCACCTATCTCGGATATAGATATTCAGATATAGCTGTGAATGGAACTCTTACCGATAAAACATTTAAAGGTTACATAGGCATAGGCGACAAGAACCTCAACCTTGATTTTAATGGTTTGATTGAGTTAGGCAGCACAATCCCGCAATACGATTTCAAGCTTGACATAAAACATGCCAACCTATTTGCAACCAACATAAATAAGCGCGACACAATCTCAATAATATCGGGAGGTGTGACAGCCGATGGGAGTGGCACCACACTCGACAATCTAAATGGAACCATAAAACTACAAAACGTGCGTTATGAGAACCATATCGACACAGTAAATGTGGAGATGATAACGATAGTTGCGGAGAATAGTGAGAACAATAAATCACTACGGCTAAGATCAAATTTTACAGATTTAGACCTTACAGCAAAACAGAGCTACAACAATATCATTCCATATCTAACAGAAACAATAAACACCTATCTGCCTGCAATTCGCGACAACGAGATAGATATAACCAACTTCAAGATAAAAGTTCCTGTAAAAAAAGAGAAAGAGAAAGAGATTGAGCAAGCACAAAACAGTTTTTATGTGGCCACCATCAATGTTAAAGAGGCGAACAATGTTGCTAGTATATTTGTTCCGGGGTTAAACATTGCCAAAAACAGCACTGTTGCTTTTGTGTTCAACCCTGCCTTAAATCAATTTTCATTCAGTCTTAAATCCGACACCATAGAACGCGGAGATTACTGGGCACACAACATCAATATCAACAGCCGTAATATGGCAGACTCTATCTATCTGTTTGCTAGTGCAGATCAAGTTAATCTAAAAAGTATATATCTACCCAATCTACAAATCATAGGTGGAGTAAAAAACAACAACATATATGTTTCT
This sequence comes from Rikenellaceae bacterium, assembly GCA_036650555.1. GTDB lineage: Bacteria > Bacteroidota > Bacteroidia > Bacteroidales > Rikenellaceae > CAMQVM01. The sequence continues at coordinate 59 of JAVVZN010000007.1, read as the reverse complement.
ACTCGTTTCAATAACGATTACGATGGATCGAATGCACTCATAACAACTAAAGCTCAATT
>JAVVZN010000006.1:9922-17665 GCA_036650555.1 Rikenellaceae bacterium | reverse complement strand
TGGCATGTGGTTAGAAAGCAGAAACTCTTCGGTTATAGGTGTTTCTTTCCAATAAATCATAGAGTATTTCTTTTGCTCACCACTTTCTTTGTAGTTATGCACTACGCTAAGCGATGTGAAGTGTTCTAGCCATAACTGACGTGCTGTTGATGGTCCATCTACTATCCAACAACTTTCGGTGGTGTTACCTCCTATGTTTTCAATACTCCATGAACCCCAAGGGAGCTCCCCATCTATCGGCATGCTATACGAATCTTTTACTATACGATCAAAGTTTTCAGTGCCTTCGTGCATATCTCCATCATAGCCATGAGGCTTGATAACTATAAAATCATCGTGATATGATATTCGTTTATACTCTGGTGAATCAGCTGAAAGCACATCTCTATATCGCGGCACACGAACTTGTACCGCTATATCTTTAGGGGTCATGTCGCATATATATTCGAGAGTTAATTTTTTTATACTGTCAGAATTTTGAAGTCCATGCAGTGAGTTATGCCACTCACCCCAAAGCCCTATCATGCCTGCTTGCACCACATGTATCACATCTTTGTTTGCTTCAAGTAGAGGTTTGAGCTGTTTGGTGTGACGAGCTATATCTTCGAGTGTTGCGCCAATCATGTGGCTCACCTCATAATCCGACTCATATGCAAATCGCAAAACAGCCTTTTGACCATGAGCTCTTAGCAATGCAAAAAAATGAGTCATCACATCGAGGTCTGTTTGGCTTATATCTTTACCTAGCGACTCAGTAATATAGAAATAGGTCTGCACTAGCGACACACTATCAGACATATACAGCTTGACTTGATCTTCAAAATAAGAGTCCACAGTCAGTTTAGCTGAACCATTCCATTTAGGACAATTTTTACCAACATTTGTGGCTATCTCAAGGCGAAATCCTCTGTCGGGATTGTACAACCCATCTTTGCCACTAGTTTGATCGGCAGTTATACCATTAAAATTTATAGTTTGACGATTGGAGAAACTACATTCAAAAAACAAAAAACTAGCTATTGTTAATGCTAAGATAATGATAAAAAAATTCTTCATATACTTACTATTTTTTGATTGTTAAAATTTCTGAAACATACAATAAGCCACTGCTAATAGGTTTGTCTAATTGTTTACATTCTATAATTAATAAAGGAGTGGTAGATTGACCATTATAAAATTTAAATTTCATTGATGACTGCTTTAAAAGCTGCCCAATATAGATCTCATTAGCTGAAAAGTTTGATACCACAACTGCTTTACCTTGCATATAACCCAAAGAGATACCATCAGAAATCTCAAAGATGGTGGTGTTGAGTGCATCTTTACCATATTCCACAGCAATGCGAACATCTTTAATGGTGTTGATTACAGTTTGAATATTGCTAATAATATTGTTGTCATCGGGTTGCACTGCCACTAGCTTTGCATCTATATGCCTTGCCTCCACCAATGGAGTCATTGCCACTGATTCTTTATTTTTGGTATTTGCTATCAGATTCTCAGGCTCAACTAGCATCATTCGTCCATATATTTCATCAACAAAATCAATAGTCTTAACTCTGAATTTCTCATATGAAGGCCATATTTTATTTTTCTTTTCATTGAATGCCACTTCATCTGAGATATACTCTTCGGCAGGATGCAACACATCTTCATATCTATATGTGATGTTTGATACAGACACCTTCATCGTTTCATCATCAGTAAGATCCACAACCACTTTGTATTTCATGTTGGCTCTGTCTATTGATAAAGCAGATGATTTGAACATTAAAATCTCATCACCCATGCCTATTATTGTGTTTTTACTTTTGTCGGCAAACACAATTCGTCCACTGTTTAATCCTCGCGATGCAAAAAAACCTGATAATAGTTTTTGTGCATTATCAAATGCCTTTTCTTTGTTCTCACCTATTGCTATCTCTTTAGAAAATACGACTTTGTCGTCTTGCATAGGCACAGCTCCCTTTAGATACTTAGGATTTGTGGTTTGGGCATACGACACTACCCCAGAGGTAATTATAAATAAGAGAGCAAATATAGCTGATTTAAATGTTTTCATAGTTTGGGGTAATTATTGGTTAGTGTTATGGTTAGGGTTAGGGTTAGGGTTATAATTATTGTACAGTAATAAATTAAAACAGCTTCTTAGAAGCTATTTTAATTTGAATATCCTCCAAACTGTTTCATAAATTGACAACGTTCATAAGCAATATTATCGGTGGTGTTTGAGAAATTCAACGATCCTTTAAATTCACCTATCGACTCCAATGATTGTGATTTCATCCATCGTTCAATTTTATTGTTACTGTTTTTGATTATGTGCGCTCCATCTCGGTATAGAGCTGAACACAATTGTACTGTCGATGCACCTGCAAGTATGAATTTAACAATATCTTCCCATGTTGAAACGCCTGTTGAAGCGCAATAGTCGATTGTTTGTATCTCGGCTGAAGCCTGACCTATCAAACGAATATTACTACGCATCTCGCTATGATTGCTTAAGATTTCTTGTGAGGTAATGATTCGTTTTTCAATATCAAAATCTGGCTCCCAAAAACGATTAAACATGGTAACTGCCTTCACCCCACGATTATATAGTTCATTTATAAGGTGGAGATGGTTTGTAAATCGAGATGACAACTTGACGCATACTGGTATTTTCACACTCTCAACCACCGCACTAGCTATGTTTAAATAGCTATTTTCGATTGATGATGAACTCTCATTTTTTGATATTGGAAGATGAAAAATATTAAGTTCAATGGCATCAGCTCCAGCATATTCCATACGTTTGCAAAATTCGACCCACTCCCCACGAGAGGTGCAATTTATAGACGCAATAATAGGAATCGACAACTTCTCTTTACACTCTTTTATGAGGTTTATGGTTTTATTGATGTCGTTATCTTTTACGTAAGCACTCAAGTAGTCTAAAGACTCTGGCGAATCGGCATACGACAACATAGAATTTACCTCGCCTGATATCTGCTCTTGAAAAACAGATTTTAATACCACTGCTCCAACTCCTGCATCGGCAAACGACTTTATATTGTTGAAATTAGATGTCAATGAAGAACTTCCTGCAATGATAGGACTTGCAAGAGTTAATCCCATAAATTTTGTTGTTATCATAATTCTGTCATATTAAATTATTGTCGGTTAAAATCATGCCTTTCCTTAAGGCAAACCCAAGGAGCTCTGCCGTAAGCAACTCCCGAAAACACTCTAAGAAGCTGTTTTCGTTTTTTGAAGCACTGAAAGTGCGTAAATATTAAATAAGTGTTGAAATATTTTCTACCTACTACTCTCTATTTGAAAACCTTACTACCCAATCTCACCATATTCGCCCCACACTCTATTGCTATCTGGTAGTCGTTCGACATGCCTGCTGATAATGTATCGAAACTACTAATATTCTTAAAATAGGTTGATTTTATTGTTTTGTAGAGATTTGCAATTGTAGTAAATTCGGTTCGTATTTTATCTTGATCGTCGGTGTTGGTTGCCATTGCCATCAATCCACGCACTCTTATATAAAGATAGTCGCGATAGACTCTTTTTGCCATATATTCATTCAACTCATCTATGCTCCATCCCGATTTTGATTGTTCACTAGCCACATGCACCTCAAACAACACATCCATAACTTTTGAACATTTGGCTGCCTCACGATTTATCTCTTCTAGCAGTTTGTCGCTATCAACTGAATGGATAAGCGAAACCCTAGGCACAACATATTTTACATTCGATCGCTGTATTGCACCAATATAGTGCCAAATTATATCTTTAGGTAGCGTTGAAACTTTTTCTATCAATTCTTTATGACGATTCTCTCCAAAAATACGTTGGCCACACTCGTATGCCTGCAATATAGCATCGCTAGATTGCGTTTTTGATACGGCGACTAATTTCACATTGGCAGGAATAGTTTGAAGTAAAGTTTCTAAATTTTGTTTAATACTCATAATTTAATATCTTTATCTCATTATTTAACAAACACTCATACATACTATCAACTATATAAGCTAATTACACAATTATAACGTAAATTTAAAAGATAAAGATATATAATAATTTTAAAACTAAAAAATATGAAACTCAAATTTAAATTTATGGCAGCAGCGATAGCTTTAATGCTATCAACAGGGGCCGCAATCGCCTGCACTAATATAATAGTCACAAAAGGCGCAACAACCGACGGATCAACTCTGGTAACCTATTCTGCCGACAGCCACACTCTATATGGCGAATTATATTTTAGCCCTGCATCAATCTACGGCAAATCGGCTGTAAGAGAAGTATATGACTGGGATTCAGGTAAATATATATGTGACATTCCGCAAGTGGAAAAAACATACCAACGTGTTGGAAACATGAATGAGCACCAACTGATTATCACCGAAACCACATACGGTGGACGCAGCGAGCTTAGAGATCCAAATGGTAAAATTGACTACGGTTCTTTAATCTACATCACTTTGGAACGTGCAAAAAACGCTCGTGAGGCGATAAAAACTATGGGTGAGTTAGTGGCTGAAAACGGTTATTTTTCAAGTGGAGAATCATTTTCTATCGCTGATAAAGATGAGGCTTGGATTTTTGAGATCATAGGTAAGGGTGAGAAAGAAAAAGGTGCTGTTTGGGTTGCAGTGAAAATTCCCGATGGCTATATCTCTGCACATGCCAACCAAGCTCGTATCACAACATTTCCTTTGAATGATCCTGAAAATTGTATCTACGCTCCTGATGTGATCTCTTTCGCTCGCCAACAAGGCTATTTCAATGGCAAAGATGCAGATTTTAGCTTCTCCGACACCTACGCACCACTAGATTTTGGGGCAATGCGCGGCTGTGAAGCTCGTGTGTGGAGCGTGTTCAATCAAGCAGGTTGCGATGTTGATAAATATCTCGATTACGCAATGGGCTACAACGCTAAAAACAGAATGCCATTATATATGAAGGCACCGAAAAAATTATCTCCGAAACAAGTAGCCGACTTCATGCGCGACCACTACGATGGCACAGCAATGGATATGCACACCGACATAGGAGCAGGTGGCGAAGAAACTCCTTATCGTTGGCGACCAATGTCGTTTGAATCAAATGGCAAAACATATCTCAACGAAAGAGCAATCGCAACTCAACAAACAGGTTGGTGGATGATGGGACAAGCCCGTAACTGGCTTCCAGATGAGATTGGCGCTGTGCTATGGTTTGGTGTTGATGATGCTGCCACATCTTGTCTTACACCTATGTATGTGGCATCTACAAGAGTGCCAGAATGTTTCAGAGTTGGAAACGGAAACATGACTCAATACTCTCCTACCGCTGCTTTTTGGATGTTCAACCGTGTTGCACAATTTGCATATCTACGCTACAAAACATTGTTGCCGGAGATTAAAAAAGTTTATGATGCTCATGAAAATGGAGCAATGCAAAATTCTACCGTAGTAGACAACAAAGCAAAAGAACTACTGGCAAAATCTAAATCAGAAGCTGCAAAATTTCTTACTGAATACTCAATTGAAACAGCTCAGAATATGTTTAACAAATGGTCTGATTTAGATAAATATTTGATGGTTAAATATATAGACGGCAATGTAAAGAAAGAGAATGAAGGCGGTTTCATAGACAATGGTAACAAATGCAATATCCCTACCATGCCTAATTTCCCTGGATATAGTCAAAAATGGAAAGATGCCGTTGCAAAAGACACAGGCGACAAATTGATTTCTAAATAATGAATGATAATAGCAACAACCAGATCAAAATAGAGGGTGCAAATGTTCATAATCTAAAAAACATATCACTCTCTATTGATCACAACAAATTTGTGGTACTAACAGGATTGTCGGGCAGCGGTAAATCATCGCTTGCCTTCGACACTATCTTTGCTGAGGGTCAGCGTCGCTATGTTGAGAGCTTATCAGCGTATGCTCGACAATTTCTAGGACGTATGACTAAACCAGATGTAAAGAGCATCAGTGGTTTATCTCCTGCAATTGCCATTGAGCAGAAAGTAACGGCTCGCAATCCACGATCAACAGTTGGCACTACAACTGAGATATACGACTACCTAAAACTGCTTTTTGCTAAGGCAGGTAAGGTATATTCTCCAGTCAGCGGTGCTGAGGTGAAAGCCTACGGTGCAGGTGATGTGGCAGAATTTGTCATGAAAAATTGCGTATCAAAACGAATTATAATCGCCGGTAAAGTAGATTTCAGCGGTGAGTCGTCGCTTATCGAACGCATAGTATGGATGTCGAGCGATGGTTTCGATAGGTTTTTTATTGACGATAAGATTGTGGAGGTTGCAGAACTTATGGGCTCCATAAAACAATATGTCGATAAGCAGATACATGTTATAATTGATAGAATAGCTATTTCACATAATGGCGATGACGAGGTGATCTCACGTGTGACCGATTCTGTTGTTAATTGCTATAAAAATTTCGGAGGCAACGTTACAATAATAGTTGATCCTTCTACCAAAGAGCAAACCATCCATCATTTCTCTTCATACTTTGCCATCGACGGAATGGAGTTTGAAACACCTACCGAGCACATGTTCAGTTTTAATAGTCCTATCGGAGCATGCACCACATGCAACGGTTTTGGTAAAATTGTGGGTATTGATGAAGATCTTGTGGTTCCCGATGTCAATAAAACATTGTTTGAAGATGCAATTATGCCATGGCGTGGCGAAACAATGCGCGTTTGGAAAGAAAATGTAATAAACAGCTCGGAACAGAGTGGGTTTCCCATACATAAACCATATCACCTACTATCGGCAGAACACAAAAAATGGCTTTGGAAAGGATGCGAATATTTTAGAGGCATTGATGATTTCTTCGCCACACTTGATAAAGAACGATACAAAATACAATATCGTGTTATTATATCGCGCTACACAGGCAAGAGAGTATGCCCTGAATGCGAAGGAACACGATTAAAAAAAATGGCATCGTATGTTAAGGTTGCAGGCCACACAATATCTCAGTTAAGCAATATGGCGGTGTCTGAATTGCTTACAACACTAGAGAACCTAGAGCTTGATAACTACCAAACAAAAGTTGCCGAACGTATTCTAAAAGAGATCATAGCACGTGTCAAAACGTTGCAAGACGTTGGACTGGAATACCTATCTCTTGAACGATTATCATCAACTCTTTCGGGAGGAGAGAGTCAGCGTATAAACCTTGCCACATCGCTCGGAAGTCCGCTAGTTGGATCTATGTATATACTCGATGAGCCTAGCATTGGCTTACACCCTCGCGACACAGATAAATTGATAGCTGTTCTGAAAAGCCTTCGCGATCTTGGCAACAGTGTGATTGTGGTTGAACACGATGGAGAAATTATAGCCGCTGCCGACCAAATTGTTGATATTGGACCTTATGCTGGAGAGCATGGTGGAGAGGTGGTTTTTAATGGGACATACAAAGAGCTTATCAAAAAAGGTAAATCTTTAACTGCACAATATATGCGTGGCAGCGAGAAAATAGAACGCTTGTCGCCACCTCGTAAATTAAATAAGTTTATAAAGATTAGCGGTGCACGTGAAAACAACCTCAAAAACGTAACTGTATCTATTCCACTTGGAGCACTTACCGTTGTGACTGGTGTGAGTGGCAGTGGTAAATCATCACTTGTCAAGGGAATACTCTACCCTGCTTTAAGTCGATATTTTAATGGTGCTGGGCAAGTTAGCACAAAATTCGACTCTTTTAATGGCGACAT
>JAVVZN010000006.1:4385-9912 GCA_036650555.1 Rikenellaceae bacterium | reverse complement strand
GGGGTTGAGATGATTGATCAAAACCCTATTGGACGCTCATCAAGGTCTAATCCAGTGACATACATAAAGGCTTACGACGATATAAGAAAACTCTATGCCGATCAAAAAACAGCCAAGGCAGGCGGTTACACTCCATCGCATTTCTCTTTTAACATTGCAGGCGGACGTTGCAACACATGTGAAGGCGAAGGAGTGATAAGAGTTGAGATGCAATTTATGGCAGACATTGAGATGGTGTGCGAAGAGTGCGAAGGTCGTCGTTTTAAAGATGAAATATTACAAATAAAATATCGAGAGCAATCTATTGATCAAATTCTGGATATGAGTGTTGAGAAAGCAATAGAGTTTTTCTCAGCGGAGCAAACAACGATAAACAATAAGATAGTTGAAAAATTAAATGCTCTTCAAAACGTTGGACTAGGCTATGTTAAGTTGGGACAATCATCATCGACATTATCGGGTGGTGAGAGTCAGAGAGTGAAACTAGCATCGTTTCTTCTAAAAGAGGGCAACGAACCATTGATATTCATATTCGACGAACCAACCACAGGGCTCCATTTCCATGATATTAAAAAACTACTTAAATGTTTCGATGCGCTTATCAATAAAGGACATACCATAGTTGTGGTTGAACACAATATGGAGGTAGTGAAATGTGCCGACTATATTATTGATCTAGGGGCAGAAGGAGGCGACAAAGGTGGTGAATTGGTTTTTGAAGGAGAAATCGACAAAAGTTATTGGTGTCAGATAGAAACCATACCTTACCTTAAGGCGAAACCATAGGAGCTGTTTGAGATTTCACAGACAGTAATATTGCTTATGAAAGATTATCATGCTTGTGAAATTAAAAACAAATATATACCTTTAGCCTTTAATTTAAAACCAACTTATCAAATTTACGTTAAATATGCCACATTTATAAGTGAGGTTAAATAGTTAAAACACAAATGATTTTAAAGATAATAATCGTATTATAAACCACATTTTGTGGTTAAATTCAAATTATAAAAAATTATGGAAAACGTTCATGAAAGCAAAGTTGAGGATGTAGTCATAAGATTTTCTGGCGACTCTGGAGATGGCATGCAGATGACAGGCACACTGTTTACCGACACCTCGGCATATATTGGAAACGGCGTTTCTACATTTCCTGATTTCCCTGCGGAAATTCGCGCTCCACAAGGCACTGTGAGTGGCGTTTCAGGATTTCAACTCCATTTTGGGAGCAAAGTTATCCACACCCCCGGCGACTATTGCGATGTGCTTGTTGCCATGAATCCAGCAGCTCTTAAAGCAAATGCAAGATGGCTTAAAAAAGATGCTACTATCATCTACGACTGCGACTCATTCACCGACAAAAGTGTGGCTCGTGCAGGGTTCAAAACATTAGACCCATTTATCGAACTTAACATTGCCGACTACAATATCGTGCAAGCACCTATCACATCAATGACCAAAGAGGCATTGAAAGAGAGTGAAATGGATGTTAAAAGCATAGTGAAATGTAAAAACATGTTTGCACTTGGTGTCTGCTACTTCATGTACAATCGTCCAATGGAGTTCACCGAGGCATTTATAAACACTAAATTCGGCAAGAAACCAGATGTTGCAAAGGCAAACATAATGGTGCTTAATGCTGGCTACAACTACGCTCACAATCAACATCTATTCGGCAACACATACAATGTTGCATCAGCAAAACTAGAAAAAGGTATTTACAGAAATATAAACGGTAATCAAGCAACTGCTTGGGGCTTTATTGCTGCCTCTGAGAAGAGCGGTCGTCCGTTGTTCTGCGGATCATATCCTATAACACCTGCCACACACATACTTGAAGAGCTTGCACTTCGTAAAGACTTAGGTGTCAAAACACTTCAAGCTGAAGATGAAATAGCAGGCATCTGCACATCAATAGGTGCTGCTTATGCTGGCAACTTCGCTGTCACCAGCACTTCAGGTCCTGGGTTATCGCTTAAATCTGAAGCCATTGGACTTGCGGTGATGACTGAGCTACCACTAGTTATTGTTGATGTTCAGCGTGGAGGTCCATCAACAGGTTTACCAACAAAAACAGAACAAAGTGACTTAAATCAAGCATTATATGGTAGAAACGGCGAATGTCCGCTTGTGGTAATGGCAGCCTCTACTCCATCGGATTGTTTCCATTATGCTTTTTGGGCAGGAAAGATAGCTATGGAGCACATGACTCCTGTCATTTTACTCACCGATGGATTTATTGCAAATGGCTCAGAGCCATGGAAGATACCATCAATGAGTGAGTTTCCAACAATCACTCCTCCTATCATAACATCAAAACCAGAAGGCGGATTCTTACCTTATAAACGCGACGAAAACAGCCTAGCACGTAGTTGGGCACTTCCTGGAACCAAAGGTGTTGAACATCGTATTGGTGGTTTGGAAAAAGACTTCCTTACAGGATCAGTGTCGCACGACCCTATCAATCACCAACGTATGGTTGATGTTCGGAAGGCGAAAGTAGAACGCGTTGCCAATTACATTCCTGAATTGAAGGTTGTTGGTAATGAGCAAGGTGGCGATCTGCTTGTTGTGGCATGGGGAGGAACCTACGGACATATGCTTAGTGCTGTGGAAGAGATGCGCGAACAAGGTAAAGATGTTTCATTAGCTCACTTCAACTACATATATCCTCTTCCTAGAAATACTCGCGAAGTTTTTTCTAAATATAAAACGATTATTGTATGCGAACTAAACATAGGTCAATTTGCCTCATATCTTCGTCAAGCATTTCAAGATATTAAGTTTGAACAATTTGGTAAGGTTCAAGGATTGCCTTTTACAGTAATTGAACTTAAAGAAAGATTCAACTCTATATTGAGTAAATAAGAGGTTGTTTTAATAATTATTGCAACGTTTTTTATCTGTAACTCAAACTCTACAAATAACAAACATGGTAATATACTTACGATAATAAAAATAAAATTAGATATGGAAGAGCTAAAATGTAAATATACCTCTGGAGATTTTAAAAGTGATCAAGAGGTAAAGTGGTGTCCTGGATGTGGCGATCATGCCATACTTAGTGCGGTACAGAAAGCTATGCCTGAAGTTGCCGAGCAACTCAACTACCTACATGAAAGATTTACGTTTGTTTCGGGGATAGGTTGTTCATCGCGTTTCCCTTACTATATGAATACATTCGGGTTTCATGGTATTCACGGTCGCGCTGCAGCAATTGCCACAGGTGTGAAAGTGGCAAACCCACTACTCACCGTATGGCAAGTTTCGGGTGATGGCGACTCACTTGCAATAGGTGGAAACCACTTCATACATGCCATTCGTAGAAATATTGATATTAACATACTACTATTCAACAATGAGATATATGGATTGACAAAAGGTCAATATTCTCCAACATCAAAACTTGGCAAGATCACAAAAACCTCACCTTACGGAACAGTAGAACATCCTTTCTCTCCAGGTGAATTGGTGCTAGGTGCTCGTGGAACTTTCTATGCACGCTCGCTTGACGTCGATATAAATCTTACAAAAGATTGTTTAGTGGCATCTGCAAAACACGATGGCACTGCTGTGCTTGAGATAATGCAAAACTGTGTTATATTCAACGACAAAACGCACGACGAATTTATGAACAAAGAACATCGTGCCGATCGCACTATTGTTCTTCACCATGGACAACCAATGATATTTGGTAAAGACATGAACAAAGGTTTGGTGCTAGAAGGATTAGGACTAAAAGTTGTTACCATTGGAGAAGGTGGTTGGAAAATAGAAGATGTATTAGTTCACGATGCCTACGAGAAAAATCCAGGCGTTCACATGATGCTAGTAAACATGAAAGCTCCTGAATATCCTGTTGCACTAGGAGTAATACGCGATGTTAAAGATTCTACGTATGACGACAATGTGCGAGATCAAGTCTTTGCAGTGCAGGATAACGCAAAAATACACTCCGTTGATGAGTTGCTTCGCAGCGGTAATACATGGATAGTAGATTAATGAAAAGAAAGATCTTAGGAATTGTTGCGCTAGCTATGCTAGCGCACTTTTCATCTGCACAAAGCAGAATGATAACAGAGGAAAATCTGTTTACCACAAACATGGAATCGCCAGCCGTAGATGCCTCAGGCAATATTTATGTTGTGAACTACAAAACAGATGGAACAATAGGCAAAGTTAAGCCTAACGGAACTCATGAGTTGTTTGTCACACTACCTAGCGGCATGGTTGGAAATGGTATCAGAATTGACAATGACGGTAATCTTCTCGTTGCCGACTTCTCAATGCACAACGTACTGAAAGTAAACGTCGAAACAAAAGAGGTTTCAGTGGTGGCACATAATGATAAGATGAATCAGCCGAACGATCTCACCTACTCAAGAAAAACAGGCAACATCTACACCTCAGATCCAAACTGGAAAAATGACTCAGGTCAGTTATGGCTTGTAAGACCAAATGGTGAATCAGTTTTGGTATGGGAGAACATGGGGACGACAAATGGCATAGAACTCTCGCCCGACGAGAAATATCTATATGTGAATGAATCACGCCAACTGAATTTGTGGCGTTTTAATATCAACAACGATGGCACACTAACTGGTAAAAAATTGCTTTACAAATTCAAAGGCTACGGACTCGATGGCATGAAATGCGATAAAGCAGGCAATATTTATGTGTCACGATATGCTAAAGGAGAGATTTTAGTGTTATCTCCAAAAGGCAAAGAGATAAAATCTTATACAACAATAGGCAAAAAAACATCGAACATATGTTTGACAGCCGATGAAAAACAAGCTTATGTGACTCTACAAGACACAAAAGCCTTAGAATGTATAGAATTAAAATAGTGTAATATCAGTAATTGAGTAACTAACTTTTGATTAATAATCAAAAGTTAGTTTTATTTTATTTCTTCAAAATCTACGTATTCGCCCACTTTATCGCGTACTTTTTTAGAGTTATCGGTAGTTTTTGTTATAACCACCTCGCCTTCATGGTGTGGTGTGGTGTTTTGATTGTTAGTAGTGTTCTGGAATCCACCAAAATTTTGCCAATTAGCACCACCCTCTGAGAATTGTTTGAATTTTTTGGTAATAAAATATCGTAATAAGAATCTACCTATTATACTTAAAAAGTAAAAAACAATAATTGTGCCTAGTATAAATGATAACATTGCTTCCATTTTCTAATTTTGCCATTAAATTTATGCAAATATACAAATATTTTTACTTTCTTGGTATAATTATTGGGATTGAACAATCGAAAGTCAAAATAATATCTTATATTTGTATTATAAAACATAAACGATTATAACTACAAATTATTATATATAGAAATGGAATTAAGTACATTAACGGCAATATCACCTATTGATGGACGCTATCGCAAAGGCGCCGAACCACTAGCAAACTATTTTTCTGAATACGCACTTATCCGTTATCGCGTGCTTGTTGAGATTGAATATTTCATTGCATTATGCGAAATACCGCTACCTCAACTTAAAGAGTTCGATCAAACTCTATTT
>JAVVZN010000006.1:0-4375 GCA_036650555.1 Rikenellaceae bacterium | reverse complement strand
ACCGCACCTTTTCAACCGACGATGCCAAACGCGTAAAAGCAATAGAGGCAATTACAAACCATGATGTTAAAGCTGTTGAGTATTTCATTAAAGAGAAAATGGATGAGATGGAGCTTGGTGCATCGCGTGAGTTCGTGCATTTCGGTTTGACATCTCAAGACATTAACAACACTGCAACTCCTTATTCTCTACGCGATGCCACAAACAACGTGTACTACCCTAAATTGCAATGTATAATAGACAAAATACGATCTCTTGCCATTGAATGGGAAGATGTTCCACTCCTTGCACATACTCACGGACAACCCGCATCTCCAACTCGTGTAGGAAAAGAGTTGATGGTGTTTGTGGAACGATTGGAGAAACAACTTGTGCTCCTACGTGCTGTTCCATGTCCTGCAAAATTTGGTGGAGCAACAGGAAATTTCAATGCACATTTTGTGGCTTATCCTCAGATTAACTGGGTGGAATTTGCCAACAAGTTTGTTGGTCAAGTGTTGGGGTTAGAGCGTTCACAAATCACTACACAGATCGAACACTACGACAACATTGCTGCAATATTCGACGGATTCAAACGTATAAACACCATACTGATTGATCTTTCACGTGATTTATGGACGTACATATCAATGGATTATTTCAAACAAAAGATAAAAGCTGGCGAGGTTGGATCATCTGCCATGCCACACAAAGTAAATCCTATTGATTTTGAGAACGGTGAAGGTAATTTAGGTATTGCAAATGCAGTATTTGAACATTTATCATCAAAACTCCCTGTATCACGCATGCAACGCGACTTAACCGACTCAACTGTTCTACGAAACATAGGTGTGCCTATTGCTCATACAATCATAGCTCTTAATTCAATCGAACGCGGATTAAACAAGCTTATCATAAACAAAGAGGCAATAAACAACGATCTTGAGAGAAACTGGGCGGTAGTGGCTGAGGCAATACAAACTATCCTACGTCGTGAGGGTTATCCAAACCCATACGAAACATTAAAAGAACTAACACGTACAAATAATACCATAAATAAAGAGGCGATAGAGGTCTTTATTGATAAACTACAAATAAAAGAATCAGTAAAAGAGGAGCTACGTAAAATATCACCTCAAAGCTACACTGGAGTAAAATTTTAAAAAAATGTGATTTTATTGCTTTTGCCATGATGGCTGCAATAATTATTAATAACTTTTAATTATAGTTGATATGACAAAGTACAAATGTACAGTATGTGGATGGATCTACGACCCTGAAATAGGAGATCCAGAAGGTGGCGTAAAAGCTGGAGTTCCTTTCGAAATGTTAAGTGACGATTGGGTTTGTCCTCTATGCGGAGAAGGAAAAGAAGTTTTTGAACCTATTAACTAAAAACATGTTCTTTCAATTGAGATAAAGAGGGTGACTTAAATGTCACCCTCTTTCGTTGCATCAAAAAAAATACTCAAATATTGTTGTCCGGTTAAACCGCTTCTAAGCCTTTTGACGTTCTTTTCTAATGTAACGATAATATGTTCGTGGCTGACAACCTGCCATCTCACACGCTTTTGCAATAGTTACATTTGAAGATTGTCTTATTCGTTCGGCCTCTTTTACCTTCTCACTAGAAGTGGTTGTACCAAATGGACGACCAAGTTTTTGACCTTTAGCTCTAGCTTTGCCTAAACCTTTTTTGGTGCGTATGCCAACTAACTTACGACCAATATCATTCAGACCTTTGACAAATGATATGTTTGAGTTGTAATCATTAAACCAAGGCTCACTGACTGACTCAATTTTTATTCCCTTTTCTTCTAAATTTACTACCGCAGTCAGAAGTTCTAATATACTTCCGAAAACACTAAGGCTGTAAATCACCACACAATCGCCACGTTGCAACGACTTTACAAAAGAATAGAACTCCTCATTGATAACGATATTCTCTAAATCAACGTCTGCTTTATTCATCTTGTTTAAAATTGATTGTAATTCTATTACTGAATCAATTGAATGTAAAAATCCTTTTCTCATCTATATCTTCATAATAATTGTAAAATTATTCTTGCATATATAACTAAATTTGATTATGTTTTGGTATGTAAAATATATAAAAAATTTCACAAATTTTATCATTTTTTTGTACATCAGAAATAACATGGTATAATAGCACCTTTTTGGCATATATATAAAATTATTATTGTCCAGTTAAAAATTATGCTTTACCTCAATGCAAACCCAAGAAGCCGCAGCAGTAGCTCCCGAAAACCCTCTAATAGGGTTTCAGTCTTTTGAAGCACAGCAAGTGCATACTTTTTTCTTAAAAAACATTAATTTATTATCTATGTCACTACTACATAAATATGATATAAATAAAAGCAAACAACACGATTACACACTAGGTTTAAATTTTTTTTCTGACAACAATAATAAAATAACTTATTGATGAAATTATATGCTATTACATATAATACTTGGAAATTTACCATAAAATATCTACTTTCGTAGAAATTTTATTTCTTATGAAAGGTATTGTTTTGGCAGGAGGGAGCGGCACACGCCTCTACCCTATAACAAAAGGTGTAAGTAAACAACTACTTCCTATTTACGATAAACCTATGATATTTTATCCAGTTTCAGTACTTATGTTGGCAGGTATTCGCGAGATACTTATCATCAGTACTCCTTACGATCTTCCAGGCTTTAAACGCTTGCTTGGCGATGGTAAAGATTATGGGGTTCAATTCACCTATAAAGAACAACCTTCACCCGACGGATTAGCACAGGCATTTACTATCGGTAAAGATTTTATAGGTAGTGATTCTGTTTGTTTGGTGCTAGGTGACAATATATTCTTCGGTCAAGGATTCTCAGCCATATTACGTCAAGCAGTAAAAAACACCGACGAAGGATACGCAACTGTGTTCGGCTATCGTGTTTCAGATCCTGAACGTTATGGTGTTGTGGCTTTTGACGAAATTGGGAATGCTATATCAATAGAGGAGAAACCTAAAGCACCAAAATCAAACTATGCTGTCGTAGGATTATATTTCTACCCAAACAAAGTTGTTGATGTTGCTTTTAAAATAAAGCCATCAATTCGTGGCGAATATGAAATCACAACCGTCAACGAACAATTCATGAACGACAAAGAGTTGAAAGTTGAAATTTTAGGTAGAGGATTTGCATGGCTCGACACAGGCACACACGATTCTCTTTCTGAGGCTTCAACATTTATTGAAGTGATTGAGAAACGACAAGGCTTAAAAGTGGCTTGCCTTGAGGCAATAGCATATGAAAAAGGATGGATTGATGCAGATAAACTATGTGCACTTGCTCAACCTATGATAAAAAATCAATACGGACAATATCTACTTTCAAGAATAAAAACAGATGAATAAATTTAAAAAAATTAAAACTTCAATAGATGGAGTTACAATAATAGAACCAACTGTTTTCGGAGATAGTCGCGGTTTCTTTATGGAGAGCTACTCACGCAAAGATTTTGAAGAGATAGGCATACCATACGACTTTGTACAAGACAACCACAGTAAGTCGTCAAAAGGAGTGTTAAGAGGATTACATTTCCAAACGAGCCACACACAAGGTAAACTAGTGCGCGTGGTGGCTGGTGCAGTGCTTGATGTGCTTGTTGATCTTCGTCCGGGCAGCTCTACCTTCGGCAAATGGGAGAAAGTGGAACTAAGCGCAGAAAACAAACGTCAATTATTTGTTGAACGTGGCTTTGCACATGGTTTTCTCACACTCGAAGACAACACCGAGATGATATACAAATGTACTGATTACTATGCTCCTGAATTTGACGGAGGAATATTGTGGAACGATCCAAATGTTGGAGTAGATTGGGACTTTGCAAAATACGGAATTTCAGAACAAGATATTTTATTATCGGAGAAAGATAAAAAACACCCTACGATAGATCAAATAGATTGGTCTAATCATTGGAAATAAGGATTTACAGAACAAAACTGAGACAAAATAGCTCTCAAATAACTTTCCGTAACAAATTAAAATAGCTTATAAAAACAACTGATATATCACTCAACAAATATGAAAAATATATTAATTACAGGCGGTGCAGGGTTTATAGGTTCGCATGTTGTCAGACTTTTCTGCAATAAATACCCTAACTACAACATATACAACCTTGACAAACTAACATATGCAGGCAATTTGGAAAATCTTACTGATGTTCAAGAGATGCCAAACTACACTTTTATCAAAGCCGACATATGTGATTTTGATACTATATGTTATATTTTCAAAAAATATAATATCGACTCAGTAATTCACCTTGCAGCAGAGAGTCATGTCGATAGATCAATAAAAGATCCATTCAGATTTGCACAAACCAACATTATGGGCACACTAAGCC
>JAVVZN010000005.1:0-17775 GCA_036650555.1 Rikenellaceae bacterium | reverse complement strand
AAAAAGGCGTAAAAAAGGCGGGTAAAGCTATTTTTACCCGCCTTACTATTGTGTTTCTATATGTTAAATTGATTTTTGCATTACTCTATGCCAGCTGCTTTCATGGCACGCCATTTGGCGCCTGTGGTGGGGATGAATACAAAGGCCTCATCGAAGAGGCGCTTGCACTCAATGAAGTCACCAGCTTTGAAAGCAACCTCTATCTTTTTGCAGGCAGCACGTATTACTTTATTCGGAATGTAGGCTATCGTATCTCTATATTTAAGATAATCTACTCCTACGCCAAATGGATATAGACGACGACCATCTTTGGTTATTAGTCCTGTAATCACATAATCTTTATTTGCACAAGCAACAAAACCGCCTAATATTGGTATCTCTCCATCCCATGTGTATTCCACACCAACTACATCCCTTGTATGAAAGAATAGTTTACCATTTATTGTATCACGTTGGTCTGGGCCAAATCCTCTCGTTGGTTTATTTAACTTAATAGAGTCAGTAGCCGCATATTCAAGTGTGTATTTTGCAACAAACACGGCAGAGTCTATAATAGGATCTTTTTCAGTTGCTTTGGTTGTTTGACTTTTCACGCCAGTGATGGTTGCATAATCTCCAACTAATTCTGAAAATGATGGTGATTTCTTTTTACATCCAACTATTGATATAATAATTAGAAATAGTGTTATAGCGTATTTTGTTCTCATGATATGTAGTATTAGTTATTTTGCAAATATAGTGAAAAAAAAGCCACATTGCTTTCTGTTGTCATCAAGGGTATCACGAACTGTTACTGTAATGGAGTTGTTCGTTTTATTTGAAAGAGCTAAATGCCATAATCCCCAGCTTGCAACATCTGGCAAAACTAAGCTTACCTGTACTGAATACGCTTCCTTGCCAACATTGTGATAAATAGTGTAAGCTGTTGTATTGGCATATATACTAACTGGCTCGTCACCTTCTTGCCAAACAATATTCCCCAACCTATCCACCTCACCATGAGCGACGACGCGAGGAGTGTCATTGAGTTTTGATTTGTCTTGACGCGACATAAGGCCATCGCTGCCGGCGGAGGCGGTTGTTAGATTTCCAGCGTGATAAACGGTGTGTCCTGATGATGATATATCTCCGCAATATACTGTGGCTGGGGTTCCGTTGTTGTGGCTTAGTTTTATACCTTTATTGTTTGAATCAGAAATTTCTAGCCCATCAACATTTGACTTTCCTATCACACCAACATACTTGCCACCAACATCAAAGTAAATATTACTAAAACTTGTTTTTATAGTTGGGTAGTAGTTACTAGGATAACCAGTCAGTAATCCTCGACTTGTCCCTATAATCAGATTTCCTTGCCCATTATCTGGACACCTTAATTCAGTAGAGGCACTTGCACTATCTGCTGTGTCTGCATATGCAACACTAATAGAGTTAAACTCTCTATCACCAGCTTGTAGATATAATCTACCATCAGAATTTACAGGGTTTGTTCTGACAAATTTTAAATAGTGACTAGGAGCTGGTGTTCCATCTGGATTAAGCCATTGTAAGTAATTTGCTGTTCCAGAGATTTCAGAGGTTTCAGCGTAGGCAACCCTTACATCTTTGCATAAAGAGTGATTCACATCTAATTTCCATCTTGATACCCCATCGAATGTGACACCCATAGAAGCATCAAGATTGGTCATTAATCTTGTAGCATAGTTTGCACTACCACCATTTGCAGGGCGAGCATCTGTGAGCCGCGGGTCGGAGTTATCGACTTTGTTACCGATTTGTGTGGCAACAGTGGTAGCAAAGTTAGGATCGCCTCCTAAGGCAGTTGCTAACTCGTTTAGGGTGTTAAGGGTTTCAGGGCTGCTGTCTACTAAGGCAGCAACGGTGGTGGAAGTGTAGTCTTTGGCTTTGTTGAGGGTGGCCGTAGAAGAGGTGGTGATCTCTGAGCGGAGGGTGGTGGCGGTTTGGCTTGTGAAACTATTTGCACTTTCCAATGTGTCACTATCTCCCTTAATAAGTTTCTTCAACACCTCGCTGATTCGATTAAATAGATCACGAGTGCGACGTGTAAGTTGCTTTGCTTGCCTGTTTGATACTCCATCTTCGCCACCTTCTACATAATCATCCTCTTCTATTAAATAAACCGGTTCACTATCCCAATTGTAAACCTCTTCTCTGTTCTCTCTGATATTTCCCATGACTTGTGATTTTTATAGTTGATTAGATTTAAACGATGCTAGTATATCTTTACCGCAATGAATAAAAATATTGTTATAAACATCAATATCATATATCACCTCACTACCTACAACTAATTTATAGCGAGATATTGCCATTACGTGTTCTGGTTCCAACTTAGAGCCCGGTTTAATTACTCCTGTTGGAATCTCTTTAAAGAATCCCGAAAATGTGGCTGTTACAGGTATATTCTCAACAACACCTGCTGCAGTGTGCTTTTGCATATTCGATTTTACGATTATTACAGAGGTTTTATGTGGCGACTCTTCACGCCACGCATCGGCATATATAGCATTGAATTTAAACTTTGCCTCCATCTTTTCAAGCCCTACCGGTATCTCCACCGTGCCATACATTCCCAATGGTTGTGCCTCTTCACTCTTTATTTTCACATCAGGCAGTGTAACTTCAGAGAGTTTACCTGCAAGGCGCAAACCGTTGTTGTAACAATTTGCATTTGTTATGCTGTTTATCATAATATTTTAAGGTTAAAATTCAACAATCTCTTCAAATGTGATGCGTTCGGTGCTAGGCGCAAATTTTACGTAATATGTAAATATTATCTTGCCCTGCGCCAGTTCAGTAGATGGGTTTTTTTCAGCATTGTAAACACACTCGCCATCAATAATAACTCCACTGCCTACAAGCGTTCTAATGAAGGCATTAACATCTTCTACAATCAGATCAATAGTTATTTGAGTAACATTTCTATCAAGGTGATCAAGCGATGAATCTATCAGAGCCTCACGTATAGCCATGCGCACGGCACGAGGTGCTATCATCGCTGTTGTGGTTTTGTCACTCGGAAAGGCGGCCGTCCAGTTACCCCAAAGGCGTGTGCCAGAACCCGATTTACGAAACACCGTTACAACACCTTGTCCATTAAGTAGATTAGTGTCTGCCGTAGGATCGGTTAGAGAACTTGTGATCTTTGCCGACAAACCTATCACCCCTATCAGTTCTGTGTTTGACGGAGACAACCAATATCCTTTTTGGGTGTCACGAAGCACCTTTGCCGCAGCCCAATGCACTGAAAGGGCAATGATATCATTGATGTTCTCGTGAGTATTGTAGCGCTCAATAGTAGGATAACAAAGCACTACTGCTTGCGATGTGGTGTTGAACACTCCTGATGCGCGAGCGGTAAGAGCTGCTTGTACATTATCGGCGATTATATCGGCTGCTGCAAAACCTTGTAGTTTTGTTGCCACTTCGCTCAGCTTGTTAAACACAGGCGCAAGTTGTGAGTAACCGGGGGCGATGATAATGTTCGGTTTGAGTGCAATAGTATCGTCGATTTGTAAAAGAGAGTCGATTTCCGTCACAAAATAGGCGGTGTAATACACCACCACAGGTAAAGATGTTTTTTAGTTGGTGGTTTGCACAGCTCCGCTGTTGTCTTTTGTCATGGTGCCGTTTACTTCTAGTAACGCTGCTGCTTTATCGGCTGAAAGCACATTTACTACTAGCACCTTAGCGTTAATATAACTGAATATAGTCTCTAAGGCACTAGGGATTGTAAAGCCCGATATGTCTTCACCATATAGGCTTTTAGCGCTATCTATTGATGTTACTAATTTCACTTTGCCCACATCTCCTTTAGGTGCAGTACCGATAAGCGCAATAACAGATGTTTCGCCTGTTGAAGTGATAGAGCGTCTTTCGCCCTCTTTTATCTCTATTCCGTGTAAGTATGACATAATATTTATTCTATTGTTATTTGTTGTAATGTGTTTGTTTTTAGTATTGTATAGATTATCTTTACAGACCTAACGCCAGCAGCTACACGATTACTTATCACTTGTTTTACTCTTATTCTCTTTTCGTATTCACTAATTTTAGATGTCACTTCGGAGGCTAAGTCAAGATCGTCTATATTACCGTCTAGCACTTCTTCAACTCCAAATCCGAAACGTGGTCGATACGGTACATCACCGGGCGAGGTGGTAAGTATAATGCGGATATTGTCGCTGATGCTCTGTTCTAATGATTTACGCCCTAATGATAGGGGTTGTGTAGAGGTCTGTTTGCTCATTGTCTGCTGTTATTTTAAAAATCATGTTTTGGGCATAATACCAAGTGCCATCGGAGTAATCTGTAAACCCTTCATCTGTTATCTCAAAATGCCCTGCTATCGAGGATGGTGAGTAACCCTCTAGCTTTTCTGTTATCTTGTCGAGCCACTGGTACAGTCCATTGTCACCTCGCAAGGAGCGTGTAACATACAACAACTCAATAGAAATGTTTTTTTCAATAGTTACACCCGATACGTCTCTGAGAGGATATTTACACCCTGTGTATCTTATAAGCACCTCACCGGGCGAGCTGCGTGGAAAATAACCATCTGGCGACTCAGGGAAAAGCAGTGCAGGTATAGATAGGTTTGTAATCTCTTTTAAAATGGTATCTTCAACTTTTTGCCCATCCATAACTTTGTTATTAATATTATCAAAAGTATTCCACCAAACGCCGCACTTGTTTTACCAACCTTTACCCAGAATTTCTGCCATGTAGTCAAATAATTCACCTCTACGATCTTAGTTTCTTGTACTGATCTGTGTAGTTCACTATATCGCTCTTTCAATTTTAGATATATACCCATTGAGTCGGTTTTTGCTTTAGCAGTTAAGATGTTATTAGCTAAAAAGAGTGATGGTGGTGGAACCCTGCTGCCTGCTTTATACTCTATTAACTCCTTTAAATGTGCATTACCCATAGAATCGCACTCTATGAGTGCTCGTATCATTGAACTGTCTTGTTCTATTTTAACCAAACTATCACGAACGGTTTCGGTTATATATATACTATCGTGTTGGAAATTTTCAACAACTATCGGCTTTATGCTCCGACACCCTAGCAACGAGAGTAGTATTGTAGTAATTAAAAATAGTTTCATACTATGGTAATTTTAATGTTTGACGACGGTTTACTCCACCTACATACGACACATGAATCCATCTATAATCATGTTCATTGATTAATTGATCATATTCAAAATGCGTTTTTATAAGATCAAAGAGCTGCTTGTTGTCCTTACAAACTATATCGGCTGCACATCCTCTGAGATGTTGTGATGATGGTTTTCCTTTAACTGCCTTGTTGAGTGCAGCAGAGCGATAGCCGCTGGTTACATTTATAGGTTTTCCATACATTTCACGCAGTGGGTCAAGTAGTTTATCTACAAGAAATTGCATGTTGTTCTTGTCTGCACCTGTTGGGGTGTTGTCTATGTTTTGTGCCTTTGCTACATCGCTTTGGCATAATTCGTTGAATGAAAAATATTTCATGTGAATAATTTAGTAAAATGGTTAGAGAATTTGGCATCCGGCGACCACGAGGCAATAGATGATTGTGCCACACTTTCGCCCTGCTTTACGCCTTGAGCGTCGATAGTTATTTTACGCTGTCTAAGATCCTTTAACTTAGCTATTGTAATTTTGTACATTTCAATAACCTTATCTGGAATTGTGCGCTCATCACGACGACGATAGAGCATAAACTTCATTAGTGATGCAGTTATAGAGGTAATTATCACATCGGGCGGTTCTGTTAGTGGTAAAGCGTAGACACCCCGAAGGTAGCCATCTATTTCAGCCACTGCCTCTGTGTTTACCTGCTCTATGATCTCATCGTTTCCTTCGGTAAGCTGCGTTAGCTCGCCATGTTCTATGATTTTTGCAAATTGCTTTGGTGTTAGGTATCGCATAATGGTTAAAACTATCTTAAATCGTCTTAAATTTGGTTTAAATCAATTTTGTTGGGCACTTGCTTGTCTTTGTGTAATTCATGCGGTTTTTGCCCATCTTCTAGGATAAAAAGATTCATTATCTTTGCAATCTCTTTTTTTGTGAGTGTGATATTTATTTCGGTTGCAAGTCGAGCGACCTCACTGCCGAGCTCACCACGGGAAATTGGATGAGACTCGGAGTTTCGGCCTTTTAAATGACAAATTATTATATCAGTCTTCATTGTTTTGGATTAAAGCTTTAACCCTTCTAATTTTGATAATGCACTTCCTCTGACAAGCACACTATCTGCAATAAGCTCAAAAGTTGATTCTAAGAAGTTGCCATTCTTTTGTACAGGGTACACCGTAAATCCACCCTCACATGTGGCAAAACTCACTCCCTGCTCCTCCTCAAAAGAGGCAACATATAGAGAGGTGCAATCATTTGATGTGCCGCAAGTTTCCGTGAAATCAATTACTGGAGAGTAAGTGTCTTTTGCTTTTTCGTAATCACCAATATCAATGATAGGAATGGTGTTGTAGAAGGCCACAGGAACTCCAAACACATTACGTTCAACATTTATATACTCACG
The DNA here is from genome assembly GCA_036650555.1 of Rikenellaceae bacterium. Classification (GTDB taxonomy): domain Bacteria; phylum Bacteroidota; class Bacteroidia; order Bacteroidales; family Rikenellaceae; genus CAMQVM01. Next base: position 11,220 of record JAVVZN010000005.1, on the reverse strand, counting down.
AGCAATGGCATTTATGCGCGCCTTAACCTTGGCATTTGCAATAATCACTTTATTGATACCTTGACATCTACCAATAGCCTCATCAAGTAGCTCCAGAAAACCTTGTTGTTGTTTCTTCGCGGCATCTGAATTGCCAAGGGTAAGCGAAAAACCATTCGTTGCTGCTACTGTTTTTTGATTATCTAAACATAACTCTTTTAATCCTGCGAACTCCTTGGCGCCCTCAGATTTTGAATTGCCATTAATGAGCATATAGTTAAATATGGTTCCGTAATCACGCATCCGTTGTGTGAGCTGAGAGGTCATCTCACTTGCCAAATCATAACCCATACGCTCGTAGGCAACATCTATTTTAACCGTGTCGCCTAGTAGCTTGCGAAGTGCTGTCTTGTAGGTTGGCGCAACTGTTTTTGCTGAATAATCAGAGCCTAAGGCACGTGAAGCTCCAACTATACCACTTTTAGTACCGCCAGAGCGAACACTTACGGCAGTGCCTGGCTTTTTAAAAAACTCTATGTAAGAAGCAAGTAGTGGGCTATATTTTAATATCTCTTGCACCATGTTTTGCGTCAAATCGTCGGACGCTGCTATTGTTTGAAATTTCATATTAGTTTAGTTGTTTGATTTGTTGTGATATAATATCTTCTGTGGTTTTCACTTGTGGAGAGGAAAACTCGGTGGTTACACTGCCTTGAGTAATTAAAGGTTTCTTGTTAGATGCCTTTAATATGGCAATGAATTGGGCGTACTGGTCAGGATTACTGATGCCTGCCGCAAAATCAGAAGCCGTTTGGCGCTCCGAATCGGTTAGCTGCGTGAACTCGGCAGATGAAAAATCTGCTTTTACTATTTGCTCTTTACTCTGTTTTTTCTCAGCGGCAAATGCTTCAACGAGCCTATCAATACCGTTGGTTAGTGTGTTGATTTTTGCCTCCAAAGCGGAGAAATCAGATGTTATTTGTTCCGGTTCTTTGTTCATGTTAAATACATTTTTAATGGTTTTTATAATATTTGGTTTTGTCTGTTCAAAGTCGGAAGATGTGTGATAAATTGTGGTGTCGGTAGCGAAGTCTTGATTATTGTTCTCATCCACAGCTGCATTTTTCACAAGACCAATATGCGTGATTTGACCATCTTGCAGTCGGACTGATATTTTGTTGTTACCCGCCTTGCGTAGCACATCCATACTCTCATCCGATAATATAGCCTTAGCCCTGTCGAATCCAATGCTTTTTTTATCTCCTTCATCATATATTGATATTGCTTGTCGCGGTAAATAACCAATAATAGGAAGATCGTTTTTAGGGTGTCCTAGAACTATTGGCAAGTTGTCATCTGGCTGGTTTTGAGTAGTCGTTTGAATCTTCTCAATATCCTCGTTTGAAAATGTTAATCCTTTGTGTGTACCCGATGTGAATAGTCGTATCATATTGTTGTAATTTAACTGTTTATCTGTGATTTGATACGACAAAGTTCTGTTAATTTTCAAATAAAAATAAGTGTCAATGACACTTATTTTTGTGATAATTTACCGTTTATTTTGTGTAAAAAATAATCACTATGAACGAGGCTATACTCAATATTCTATCAGGATTACCATCTACCGCTGTGGTAATGTATATTTGGATACATACCAATACCGCCCACATAAAAGAGCGCGAGGCATGGCGCAGCGAGATAAAAGATTTAAGTGCTGCATTTAATCAAATCAACACCAACATAACTAAGTTAAACTATATAATCGAAAATTATGTCATCATTAAGCAAGGAGAGGGTACAAGCAGAGGCTAAGTTAGGAGCCTTAAAACGAGAAATCGCCAATAAAGCGATAGAGGTAGATATGTATATACATACCATACGTGAAGAGGCATCGCCATTTCTCTCTATCGACGAGATAGATATTGTGCGTATAAAAATAGCTGTTAGTAATTTAGAGTCTACCTGTGCTTATATCGAAGAGAAGAGCAAAGAGGTTCGACGTCTTGAAAAACTATTGTAAAGATGAAAAAAAGCATACTATCAGACCGCGCCGAATTGCTTTATGTGGAGGAGTTATGGACTTTTGAGGCTATTGCAGCTGAACTGGGCTGCTCTGATCGCTCAGTACGCAATTGGGCAAAAGATGGACGATGGGAGCAAAAACGTAAGAACTTTATGGCAATGCAAGAAAATATATCTGATGATGTGCGTAGTATTGCCCAGATGCTTGCCAAGCGTATTAAAACTCAACTCTCCGATGAGATGGAGCCATCGCCCCACGTGCTTAACGCCTTCACGCGTATGGCTAGTGCGCTGCTCAAAGCGCGTGAATACGACAGAGAGATAGAAGATGAATATAACACACAAAACACCAATAACGATAATGGAGCACGACAACATGCTGCCGCCAAATTCAAGGAGGTATTTGGGATAGATTTACAACAACGCAATGGAGAAGATTGATTATAAAAAATTTGGGTTCTTACCATACCAAGTGGCATGGCTTGAAGATAGCTCACAGATAAAAATCTATGAGAAGTCACGCCGCGTAGGAATCACTTACGTACAGGCATTTGAGGATGTAATGGATTGTGGGGTGTATGATAGGTATGATGTTTGGTTTAGTTCCAACAACGAGACCAATGCACGTGAATATATTGACTACTGTAAGAAATTTGCTGGAGTACTTAATCTGATAATCAAAACAGAGGGTGGCGAAGAGTTATTAACCGATGCCGATGCGCAGAGCTTTGTTGTGCGATTTAGAAATGGGCGCAAGATCACAGGACTTTCCTCATCGCCTAATCAGCTACACGGTAAGGGTGGAAAGATGGTGCTTGATGAGTTTGCCAGACGCGACAATGAGTTAGAGGTGTGGGAGGCTGCAAGCCCTGCCGCCTTAGTGTGGGGTTTTCCGATAAGGATTATAAGCACTCATCGTGGTAAACAATCTCTATTTTATTCGTTTTTAAAGCGATTAGATCGTGGCGAGCTACACTGGTCACGCCATAGAACAACCTTCACTGATGCCGTGTCACAAGGTCTGGCAGACAAATCTCTGAACAAAAAATGCGAGGAGAAAGAGAGGAGTGCTTTCATAGATCAAATTCGTGACTCTGTGGGCGATATTTCAATTTGGATGCAGCAATTTATGTGTGAACCGATAGATGAAAATGAGACGTTCTTATCATACACTCTACTTGAACCTGTGGGACGTGCTAATCTTTTAACTTTAGATGAATTACAAAAATGTCGTGAATTATATGCAGGATTAGATGTGGGGCGTAAAACAAACTTCTCACTGTTTTGGATAGTTGAAAAAATAAATTCATCAACTTTTGAAACACGCTACATCTATCCCATTCAAGGCGTTGATTTTCCACGACAAGAGAAGCTATTGACTAATATAATCGCACAGCTACCCCATCTACGCCGCACCTGCATTGACTCCACAGGCATGGGCATAGGTCTTACTGATTACCTCCAACGCACCTTTGGTAAATCGCGAATAGAGGCGGTAAATTTCACGGCAGCCGTAAAAGAGGTGATGGCATTTAGATTGAAAAAGGCGATTGAAGATGTGGCATTTTTCATTCCTGCCGACACGAAGATATATGATGATTTCGCACTCATTAAAAAGAGCGTAACGGCAAGTGGCAATATCCGCCTGCAGGCAGGAACCAAAAACGACTCCCATGCCGACTACTTTTGGGGCGCAGCTCTTGCACTAGAGGCAGCCGTGGCAAGTCCTTATATCACACCAAAAGTTCATGTGCCAAACGCCTTTAAAAGGGTGAAAAATGATATTTTAAAAGGATTTAAGAGAGATTTTAAATGAAATTAAACATCGACACAAAAGGCATTAAAGAGGCTTGTAAAGCAGTGAGTAGTGCCAATACTGAGATTAATACCATCATAAAAAGCAGATCTTTTTTATCTGCCGTTGGGGTGTTATTAACCGGAAGGGCAAAACAAAATATGGAAGATGGAGCAACCGATGGTAAATCTTATGATCTTAAACCAAAAACTAAAGCCTATAAACTAAAAAAAGGTTACAGCGCAAAACCATTACAACGCACAGGGCTACTTCGCAGCTCACTAAATCACTCACTAAATAACGGATTAAAACTTTGTGGACTCGACATCCTCAAACACCATCAGTATGGGGCACCAAAGGCAAACATCCCAAAACGCGAAGTTTACACCATAGAGAAAGACGACTACACCGATATAGGTGATATGATAACAAGACGACTTAAAAATACTATACGATAATGAAGACAGAAAAAAGTTCAGTAGTTTTATCAACCAACATAAACAAAGCTCTTACCGCACTGCCAAATCCGTCGCGAGTTTTACGCAACAAATCTGCCACCATGGAGATATTTCATCAAGTTGCCGCACACCCCGATGTATTTCCGCAGATACAAAGCTATAAGTCGGCACTAGGTGGGCTTAATGTGCTACCACAAGCATCCAACAACTCTATCTGTAAATTCTTCTCCGACTATTTCAGACGGTTTCCTCTGCGTGAACTTGTGCGCTCATCGGTGTCGGCACGAGATTATGGATTTGCGGTGATGGAGATTACGGAGTACTCTCAAATGGATGGCAAAACAGTGCCATCACGCATAGAACTGTGCTCCCCTGAGCTCTTTTTCTTTGATCCGGAACGACGGTTACGAATGCGACACAAAACCGTAAAAGAGGGTGTTGATATTTTCGCCACCTATCCCGGTAAGTTCTTGTTATGCCAAAACGAAGCCACTCTTACCAATCCTTATGGCGTTGGACTTTTAGATATAGCTTATTGGATAGCTGTTGGGCTTAATGGTAACTTTGAGTTTATGATGCAATTTGCCGAGGATGATGGTAGAGACAAATGGATAGCCACTTATCCTCCCGGTGCATCGCAAGAAGAGATAGACTCGTTACTAGCAACGCTTATAAGTCTACGAAACAATGGTGTCGCTGCTTTTGCTGAAGGAATATCGGTAGAACCTAAAGCCATGATAGGAAGAACATCATCCAATGATCTGTATCGAAATATAGATGAGATGCTACGCCGTAAGATTGAAAAGCTTTGGACTGGCACCGATCTTACCATGCAGGTGGCAGGCAAAGGTGGTTACGCCTCTTCTGAAAGCGGATTAACAATTCGCGAAGATGCCTTAGAAGATGGAAAGACATTGGTGCTCTCGGCCATTAATCAGATTGCAAATATTATTTGTTATTTAAACAATCTTCCAGAAGTTCCAGAACTCACAGTGCAACTGCCAAGAGCATTAAGCAAGACAATTGCAGAAACTGATAAACTATACTATGACATGGGTTTAAAACCAACAAAAAACCTGTTTTTAAAGCGTGGCTATGCAGAAGATGACTTCTTTATCGACACCACTCCCAAAGAGGTGAAATCTGCTGATTTCGCAGCTGATACAGATGAGATAGAACCACTAATGGATGTGTTTGAGAGTTATGCCACACGTTTAAAAAAAAAGAGTTTAAAGATGTAGCCGATAAAGAGTTTATAGATGATTTTACAGATAAACTCTTTATTGCGCAATTAAATGCCTTTGAAAATGGTTTTAAAAGCGTTTTAAATTGGGTTAAAAAATATCATTCCGATTTCTCAATAGAAGAGCTTGAAGCAGAAACCCAAAGCGGCAATGCAAATGCCGAGTCATTTATGCGATTTCAAGCATTTACCTCTGCCGCTGTGCAAGATGGCAACATCAGAGACGCCATAAAATCGGAACTTGAAAACAATCTTAAAAATGGCAAAGGAAAGCGTGAATTTACCAAGCTAGTAGATAATATCTTTGACTCGGCAGGCTTATCACGCCTTAAAACACACCAAATTGACAACATATATCAAACCAATGTATCGCTAGCCTTTGGTGCAGGACAGATGCAAGCAATGGTGGAGGTGTCAGAAGATTTCCCATTCTGGAAATATAGCGCTGTTATCGACTCCGCCACACGCCCAGAGCACGCAGCACTTCACGGAAAGATATTTCGTAGTGGCGACTTTACATTTTTCCCTCCTATCGGATTTAGATGTCGATGCACTGCCATTCCTTTAACTGCTCGTCAAGCAGGGCGTTATCCTAAAGGTGACATGCCCAGTAGTAGTGAAAAGAGCAAATTAATATCAACACTGGAGAGCGCTGAATTTGTTGGTAATAAACAAAAACGATTTATTGATTGGTTGAAAAAAGGTTACAACGATAGCGATGATCAGACGCGAGGTTATATCGACGCTGCTGTAAAATCGATGAAAAAAGAGATCACAAAACTCAATGAATATAGCACCAAGGAGCTGATAGGCACAGAGTATGCTAAGGTTTTAGAAAGAGAACTGGCGGCAGATAAAGAGGTGTTAAAAAACGCTAAAGCACTCAAACTGACCCATACCGATAGTTTGCGCCTATATGCCTACACTGACATTCAGAATAACCTTGCATCTGATCTTGCGAAGTTTTATTACACCGATCTAAAACCCACTTCATGGACAAAAAACCAGCTGCTAACCTTTAAGAGAGGATTAAACGCCACACTTACTAAACTGCCTGATGCACCGGGAGTAGTGTATCGAAATCTGGATAGCAAACATATATCGCCTGATGTTATCAAACAGTGGACTAAGGTTGGAAATGTTATAAGATGGGACACGTTCTCTTCTACTACACAAGATAAAAGTGTGTATAATACAACAGATATACGTTTTATTATTAATCAAAAAAACGGCAAAGATATATCTACATTATCAAAAGAGCCATGGGAAAAAGAAACCCTGCTCCTTCCGGAAGCAGGGTTTAAGGTGATAAATGTAGAAAAAAATAGGAATAGGTTTATTGTAGAGGTTGAAGAGATTTAACAAAAAATATCCTTTTTTTTCCATCTTTCGTTCATCTCTTCTTGTTCCTTTTTTTCTTGAGATGTTAGGTTTAAATTGCGTTCTTCTCGTTCTAATTCAGATAATTCAACAAATCTTGAAAACTCCGATTTTGTTCTGCATCTATTTAAATGTTCTAATTTGTCAAGCTCCTTACGCTCATCATCTGTAAGGAGTTTTATTTTCAGTTCTCCCATCTCTATTTTTGTTTTAAAGGTAATAATTATTTCCGAAACCAAGCAATCCGTGTCATCTCCTCTGCTACCCTAAGCACATTCATCGCAAGCCGAGTTGTTTGATTGCACTTGCCATTAAGCACTGCACTTACCATTGATACGCTACATCCCGATCTCTGGGCGATCTTTTTAATATCTCCTTTTTTTAAACGATCTAGAATGTCGTACATCCTAGATCGTGGGGCGTTAATGTCAATAATCATAACTAAACAACGACAAATTTATCTTCTCGCACAATACTAATTCCATTTGCTTGCAGTATTTGGCGAACTATTTTGTCATCGCTCTCAAACAGAGCCTTTGCATCAATAGATACGGATATAAACCTAGATGGCAGTAGGTTGGCTAGGTGCTCCCTAACAATTTTTGTTACAGCCTTACCGTTACTATCAATTGGTTTCGCTGATCCTGCTTTGATTTGAATAATACCTATACCACAAGGTAGGCGATTGTCGGAAAAATCGGCGATGTTCTGCCTCCCATAATCCTCTATAACATCTTCTGCCTCTTTCATCGCTGATGATAGCTCTTTGATCTGCTTTGTGAGATTGATAATTGTAGAAACTGCCTTTTCGGCACATTGTTTTTCAATTTTTTTCATAGTTAATTAATTAATTATATTTAGTATTCTGTGAATTGTAATTCTGCTTGGTATCGGCAAAAATGCTCTCTTCTGTATTCATGTAAGATGCGAGATACTTTACGTTGCGATACATTGAGATTGCGAGCCACAATCTTTACATCCATGGCATTGGCTTTAAGTTCTGTAATGATCTCGCTTTTGCCAGGCTTTGGAATATAGATGTATAGCCCTCCTAGTTGTTTCATTAACTCACATGCAGCATCATCACCAACGATCTCTGCAACGAGATTCATATCTCTTGATAAATTGCTAATTTCCATGATCTGTATTGTTTGATGTCTTCTGTAATGAAAGGAGTAATTTACTACCATCGGCTAGATATACATATATAGCCTCATTCCCATTTTTATCTAGAACAAAAGGGTTAGAGGTGTGCGTTCCACGTTTATAGCCACGTTGCATCTGTTTTATAGCTGCAATCGCTCCACGTGCTTGATCAGGCGATAGATCTTCAATACAATGAACTCCAAACTTATTTTTAAGAAATGTAGATAGCAGTGTATCTCCATTATTACCCCTCTCATAATCAACTGATAACCATAAATATTTTATATATCCAATCTGCTTTAAGGTTATTTTATCGACACGCTGGCTTGCATCTTTATATGCCAAATCAGAAATTATACGTTTTGCAACTGCTATTTCAATCTCTTTTATGCTATCAATGTTGTAGTTATCCATAAGCCACTCTTTGTACTCCTCATTACTCCATCCTAGCTTTTTTGATGCTAGTGTATGAATATATGCAATTTGTTTTGCTGTGATTTTCATTGTAGTAAGATTTTAAGTGATTGTAAATAATTATTGATGTATTTTGCTGTATCCATTACTTAAGATTAATATATACGTCCAAGACTACACTTTACTGTTTTTATCAACTTCGCATCTAGTGTAATGCCGTTGAGTTCTGCGATACGCTGCGATTCCTGTAAAATTATTCTCAAATCTCTACCAATACCATGGCACACATCCATCCAAGAGAGCACGTTTGCATGAGATGGCAACACGGTAGATACGAGCTCTTTTAAATCATCATCCATTAGTGGTTTCAAGATTACCGATACAGCCATGCGATTGTATATATATCCATACTGCGCTTGATTATGTTGTAGCATGCTTAGCAACATAGGTAATCCACACAGAACTAAACCACAACGAGTGAAATCGTTCAATCTACGCAGTGCATCAATAGCATCAATTGGTAAATGTTCAGCCTCATCAATAACTATAAGCCTGCTGGTTCCATCCAAACGCTCGGCTAGTTCCTCAAAAAGATCATCAAAAGAACCTCTATCACTCACACCTGCTGCTTTGCATAGCTTTTGTAGAAAACGATTTTTACGTATTCCTCTGTACACTTTTATCAGTATCATAGATGGATTCAACTCTTTGATGTGCTCTAAGGCAGTGGTTTTACCAATGCCTGACACCCCTACAATTACTCGTATCTCACCCCTTAAATCAGTTTGACGGACACCTCTGTAAATGTCATTATACACCGATGTTTCCACGAAATCAAAATCATCTTTGGTTTGCATCTCCACCTGAGCATCTCCACTACGAGTTAGATAGCTTTCAATAAGATTATCAATGTTTTCATTGTCACCTTTATACTTGCCTTTGCGCCATGCGCTCAGAGCTCCGTCACTAATGCCTATCGAGCGCGACACAATCACTTGTGAAAGCCCATTTTGCATCATGTAATCGTTTAGTTGTTTGATTAAATTTGCCATATACTTAATGTTTTAGAATAGTCGTATGTCGGTTAATATCTCATCGTTTGGTGCTGCGACGGCAAGAGGGTTACCACTGGTTAGCTGTGGCGCATTCCCAATACCAAGTAGTAATGCCGTGGCATCTTTACTTGAGTTTTTTGCTGCGCTTACTATTGAATCTCTGATCGCTTTACTGGTGCGTAACGCATCGTTTCGTTGTTTTCTATCGGCATCTGAGCCAAGCGCTGCCATGGCGTGGATGTTTTGACCGATCCAAGGCACTGCCTCACACCAAAATGTACCATCTTCGTTGTACACCAACACCCTTGACGTGTCTAACACGTCATATTTTACAATATATTCACACTTATCAAAAGCCACATTTGCCATTAAGGTATTGTAATACCAAACACCGTTGATCTTGAATCCGTTACGTTTGCGTTTTTTTGTAACACTATTCATTATCATATAATCCAACTCATTCCCTTTGATTTGTCGTCTTGAGAAATCAATGGTCTCTATCTGTGCAGAGGCCAACTCCATAGGACTTTTACCCTGCAAATACCTACCATTACTAATACGTGTGTTGTAGGTGGTTAGCCACCACTCAATAAACCTATAAGCACCCCATAGTGTTGGTAGTCCGTTTTTAGAGATCGCTTTTTCATACTCATTTTTATGATACACCTCGTTACGCATCATGCGTGCAGGTTTGTTGGCTATGCAGTTGCCCACGTAAGAAGGTATCATTTTGTCTAGCTCACCAAAATCTTCAAAACTACGCTCTATCACCTTTGATGATGCGTTGTATGGTTCTGCATATTGTATGTGTTCAAGTCCAAAACTTTTAAGGCGTTCAAACAAACCTCCTATCTTGTTTTCAAGGTTCACCTTGTCGATAAGAAACTTGTTTTTGAACGCTCTACCGTTATCCATATAGATTGATCGTGGTAGTATCGCCCCATTATATCCGCACAGCTTACCAGCATTTATACAAGCTTGTCGAAACGACGATACAACGCTCATAGTGTTTTCTGTTACCATCAACTCAAAACCTATAACTAAACCTGTTCGCATATCTTGCCAAGCCACAAGCGTAGGGCGACATGGTTTGCCTGTGGTAGGATGCGCCATCTGAAACTCCATCCGTCTACCATCTGCCACAAGCACATCAAAAAACTCAATACTATTAGCATTACGCTCAAGGTAAGGTAATTGTCTATCCTTAACAGCCTTCAACCCCTCACGACGGAATGTTGCAATAGCAATATTATTTCTTATCCAATCCTCTAAAAATCTCCTACACGTAGCCTCCGATGGGATAGGTAGCTCTTCCGTATTCCATATTTGCACCGCAAACCGATAGCATGACGATATGTTAAATTTATTAGGCATTGAGTAGAGATCAACAAGGCGTGTTCGCTGCTCATCAAGCAATGAACTGCCTCGTTTTTCTCTACGAGAAGGTACTAAGGCGTCCATTTTCTCGCCATTTTCTCGTAGCTCCTTATTCCAACGTTCGATCGTCTGGAAAGACACTGCACCAAGAATATCGTACTGCTCCTTACAGATCGTTTTAGAGGCGTATAATTCCACAAAACTACGCTTTGCTTTTGTTACCCCTGTATGGCTGTTTTTCGTGGCAAATTCGCGGTAATTCTGAACTATCGTGTGGCGTGCACTACATATTTGTAATTCGTGTGGGGTGAGTTGTGAAAACTCTATCTTCTCTTTTGTTTGTGGCACTGA
>JAVVZN010000004.1:0-18882 GCA_036650555.1 Rikenellaceae bacterium | reverse complement strand
GGTGATTAATTTGTTTATGTAGTAGGTGATGTCAAGTTGTGAGGCTATTTTGATATAGTCACTAAATATTAATTTACTATGAGCAATCATTGATATTGCGCATCTCTCTTCTGATTGATATACATAGATGTTGCTGCTATTTGTTTTTAGAGCACTTAGCAGCGTTTGTTGCAGCGGACTAGTGTATGTTGTAGTGCTGAATGTATTTGAGAATACAGAGGCTAAATCTGTCTCTATGGCGGTTATTAGAGTTACGTTTTTTATTGTAGTTTTGATATACTCATACAGTGAAGGATTGTATGGTAGTAGCTTTGTTGAGAAGTAGAGATTTGTGTCTTGTTCTGCAAATATATTTGTTGGAACCATCACGAAATTGTCTGTGGCGATTGTTATCTCCACTTTATTCGATAATTTACGCAATTTACCAAGCTGTTCGAGCATGGTTTGATCTGCATTTATGCTAGAAGTACGCCATGTTTCGTTTTGCTTATTATCATAAAAAGAGAGTCCATTCAAAGAGATTTGAATGGACACTTCATTTGTTCTTATTTGATTATTCCCAGTTGCCAGCATCGTTTGTTGCTTGAGTAATTGATCCAAGTTTTAAGCCTGGGTATCTTTCTACTGTTTTAGCACCGTCGATTTTGTTTATCAAAATTTGTTGGTCTAGATCGCCTAAGTATGTTTTGAAAGGAGCTTTTACCTCAAATACAGGAATAGTAATTTTAGATTCTGTAACTAATGTTTTAGCATCCATGATAAACTCTATGTTATCGGTATATGGAATATAACGAAGTTTTTTAGCGTCAAAACCTTTAGCGAAGATGGTGTCTTTGACTGCCATTTTCACAATTTCAGTTTTTACTTTACCTTGTGCCACAGCAAGTGAGTCGTCTTCAGAACCGAATTTGATCTCAAATTTAATAGAGTCATTTTCAATGAAATTGATTAAAGAGTCGAAAGTTGATGTATAGTGTCCGTAAACATTTTTAAACGCATGTTGTGCGTTTCTAATGCTTTTTAGACGTTCAATCACAGCGGCATCTCTTGTCTTTTTAGTTTCATCGAATTTCACAGGAGTAATAATAATTGTGTAAAGCCAGTAGCTTAGTCCAGCCACTACGATTAACATTAAAACTTGAATTACTTTTTTCATTTGGATTATGATTTATTTAATAATATTTTATTTGTCCAATCTATTTTTATTTGTTCTGTCTTTTTTTTATTTACGGAGCATCTAAATTCTTTGCAAAGTTAGAAAAAAATAGATACGTTGTAATGCAAAATTAATAATTTTGTGATTAATTACGCATATTTATGTGAAATTAATTATTTTTTGCCTTATTTTGTGGTATGAATGAGCCTGATATAGCATCAAAGATACGAAAATTTCTTCCACCAACGCCAACTTCTGATCAAAATAATCTCTTGACGTTGCTGTGTGATTTTATTTTACACTCAAAATCTGGGGAATGTGTAATCATAAATGGTTATGCAGGAACAGGAAAAACTACTATGATCTCGGCACTCGTGCGGTCGCTATCTGAGGTGGGTATAAAAAGTGTGATGGTGGCGCCAACGGGTCGTGCGGCAAAGGTGATGAGTTACTACTCCGAGTTGCGTGCATTTACAATCCACAAAAAAATTTACAAACAGAAATCGGCACTTGTCGATGCTTTTGTGCTCGACCGTAATCAAGAGTCGTTCACATATTTTATCGTGGATGAGGCATCTATGATTAGTGATAGCTCCTTCGATTCTATCTTTGGCAGTGGTAATTTGCTTGCAGATCTGGTTGATTATGTCAATTCCGGTAAAGGTTGTCGGTTGATAATCGTTGGAGATAAAGCACAGCTCTCTCCAGTGGGACGATCTGAATCTCCAGCGTTGGATATGAGTGTCATGGAGCGTTACTGCTCAAAGGTCACTTACGGTGAGCTGTGTGAGGTGGTACGTCAGAGCGAAGGGTCGGCAATATTAAAAAATGCAACGACAATCAGAAGGCTCATTGAGCGTGACAATATTAAGTTTCCTAGATTCGATTGCTCCAAACAAGATTTCATATCTATCTCTGGAGCTGATATTTTTGAACACCTCGAAACGGCATATTCAAAATATGGCAAAGATGAAACCATAATAATAACCCGTTCAAACAAGCAGGCAGGACGTTTGAATGCTGCAATACGCGCTAGAGTGTTGTTTATGGAGGAAGAACTTTCATCGGGTGATATGATAATGGTTGTAAAAAACAATTATCATTATGCTCAAGCAGATAACGATATAGATTTTATTGCCAATGGCGATGTTGCCAAGGTGAAACGGTTACGAAAATATGAAGAACTCTATGGTAAACGTTTTGTGACTGCCACTTTAAAATTTCCTGACTACAACGACTTAGAGATGGAGTGTAAGGTCATGCTCGACACTCTTATGCTCGACACTCCTGCTTTGCCTGCCGAGCAAAATCGTGAGCTGTTCTTTAAGATAGAGGAAGATTATGCCGACATAACAGTAAAAAAGGAGCGTTATCAAAAGATAAAGGAAGATAGCTACTTCAATGCGTTGCAGATAAAATTTGCTTATGCGGTGACTTGCCATAAGGCGCAAGGTGGACAGTGGGATTGTGTGTTTATAGATCGGATGATATTTGGCGATGAAGAGCTTTCGATAGATATGTTAAGATGGCTTTACACTGCTGTAACACGTGCTAAAAAGCAAATAATACTTGTGAATTTTGACGAGAGGTTTTTATAGTTAGTCATCGCTGAAAAAGTGTCTTAGGATTACTTTCCACGGAAGCGGCACACATTTCACAGATTTTGAACTATAATAATGCTCACGTACCTAAGTACGCTCCGCTTGTTATAGTTCAAAATCTGCAAAATCTGCACCATTTCCCTGAAAAGCTGGTCGTGGGTTGTGTTACACCTTTCAACTTATCTTGCAGATATTTTCAACTATTTTGAGAGTTAATTTGTTGAATAGTAGACTGTTTATGGGTTTTTCAGCGACGACTAATTTTTAACCAGACAACAATAATCGTTAATATGGATATGCAAATTCCAGATTTGTATTTTCTGCTGTGTAGCAGTTTAATACTGTCACTTTACCACTAAGAGCCACTTTCGCCACAACTGTTTTGTCGGCAGGAATAGTAATATTTGCACTACCTATTTTTAGTTGTAATGTGATGTCGCTATTATTTGTTAGGTTCACGTTAGCGGTTTTGTCGTTTTTATTAATAACTTTTATCTCAACCGATGCTTTTATTAGTTGCTCCATAAGGTCGGCAGGTCCGAAATAGGTGTCGGCAAATACTACGGCGGTGCGTTTTGCCATCATAGCCTCTTTTAATGATGATTCTGTGCACTCTTTTGCAAATACAAGTGTCATAGGTCGCGCTGTTTTACATGCACCGTAATCGTTGGCGATTGCATCGTGAGCATCTGAATTTCCCATGTATGCTAGTTTGTTCTCTTTGCAAAAGGTGATTATAGAGGGGTAGTATTCCATGCAATTCACAACTTCAACGCCATGTATCTTATTCTCGCTGATTAGTTTTTTATGTACATCATAGACTGTACTTTTATCGTCGGGCCATCCTGGGTGATTCCACATTATGAATGCACCTTGCGATAGAGCCACATCTATTGCTTGTAGAGGATCTTTGACATCCATTGGATTTGCATCGGTGATAAATAGAGCATTAAGATGTCCAAGAGGCTTTGCACGTGTGATCTCAATTCCTTTAATAGCAATAATACCAATTGCATCGGCACGTTTCTTAGCTATTTTAAATGATTCGTTTAGATCGGCGTTTATTATGTTTTTGTGAGGACGATATTCTATATGGTCGGTTATTGCCACTGCATCAAGCCCTTGTTGCCAAGCCTCGCTGATTCTTATGTCGGGCCATACACTACCATCTGAGAATACGGTGTGAAGATGAAAATCGCATTTTAATGTTTTATATCCAGCAATGTTTGGAATATGAATGTTCTCGCGGATCCCAGATTTGTTCATTTGTGGACATTCATAAACATCGGAGTTACGAAGTTGAGCATACGACGCCACGCTCAGTAGCAGCAGCAGCGCTAAGGTAAATAGTCTTTTCATATATTTGAGTTTATTGGTTAGTTTGGTTTACAAGATAATGTTTTTTTATGAAATAGCACTGAAATCTACTATTTCTTTCGCTGTCTTTGAGCTTATCAACTCTTTAAACTGTTTGTTTTCAGTTTTCTCAAGCAACGGATCATCATCTAGTATCTCGGCACAAATGTCGCGTACATGCACCATGAGTTGATTGTCTTTTGAAACGGAGGCTATGTTTAGATCGAACATCTCTCCACTTTGGCGTGTGCCTTCCAAGTCGCCGTAGCCGCGTAGCTTGAGATCTAGTTCGGCAAGTTCAAATCCATCTGTGCTCTCCACCATAGCCTCTAAACGTCGGCGGCTATCCGTAGATAATTTATATCCTGCCATCAAAATACAATACGACTGATCTCCGCCACGTCCAACCCTGCCTCGTAGCTGGTGTAGCTGCGACAAGCCAAACCTCTCGGCACTCTCAATGATCATGACAGTGGCGTTGGGCACATTTACCCCAACTTCTATCACAGTGGTTGCCACCAAAATCTGAGCCTCTCCGCGTTTGAATTGGTTCATGCCAATCTCTTTGTCGGCGGCTTTCATCTTACCATGTACTATTGCTGTGTTGTATTGGGGCATTGGAAAAGCGCGTGTGATGCTGTCGTAACCATCTTCCAGATTTTTGTAATCCATGGTTTCCGACTCGGTGATCATTGGATAAACCACATATATTTGTCGTCCTTCAGCTATTTGTTTTCTCATAAAACCAAACACTTGTTCCCGACGGGAGTCGTTCATAAGTATTGTTTTGATCTGTTTTCTGCCTGGGGGGAGTTCGTCTATCACCGACACATCAAGATCTCCATAGAGTGTCATTGCAAGTGTACGCGGAATAGGGGTGGCACTCATTACTAACACATGTGGCATGATGTCGCTTTTACGCCACAACCGCGATCGTTGTTCCACACCAAAACGATGTTGTTCATCAATTATCACTAATCCTAAATTGCGAAACACAACGTTATCTTCCAAAACGGCATGTGTTGAGATTAGAATGTTGATTTCACCATTGGTTAATCCTTCGTTAATCATCTTTCTAGCCCTCTTTCCCGATGATCCTTTCAGTAGCTCCACTCTGATATTAAGCTTCTCAACCATATCACTGATTGAGGAGTAGTGTTGTGTGGCGAGAATTTCGGTAGGAGCCATCATGCAACATTGGTAGCCATTATCAATAGCAATCAACATAGAAAGGAGAGCCACTATTGTCTTGCCGCTCCCAACATCGCCTTGCAACAGACGATTCATCTGATGTCCTGTGATGGTGTCTTGCCTGATCTCTTTCACAACACGTTTCTGTGCTCCTGTGAGAGGAAAAGGCAGATAATCGTTGTAGAAATGATTGAAGTTATCGCCCACCTTTGGAAATTTACAGCCATCATATTTGGTTATACGTAGATTTCTCATTCTTAGCAGAGAGAGCTGTATAACCAAAAATTCTTCAAATTTCAAACGATAAACAGACGATTCTAATAGAGCATCAGATTGAGGAAAATGAATGTTATATAGAGATTTATTTAGAGGTAGTAGATTGTGACGTTTGATAAACCATTCCGGTAGGCTCTCTTTGATATGTTGATAACCAGTGTTGAGGAGCTCACGCATTGCCGTTGAGATGGCTTTTGTGCCGCCACCTGCTTTGTTTATCTTCTCACTGGAACTATATATGCCGAGCATGCCCATCTTCTGAAGAGTCTGCTCTGCTAAAGGAATATCTAGCTCCGGGTGTACAATTGATAATGTGTTGTTAAAAATTGTTGGACGACCAAAAATCAGATATTCACGACCAATCTCAATTTTTTTTGTGATCCACTCGATCCTATTAAACCATATGAGCTCGGCGCGTCCTGTGG
The DNA here is from genome assembly GCA_036650555.1 of Rikenellaceae bacterium. Classification (GTDB taxonomy): domain Bacteria; phylum Bacteroidota; class Bacteroidia; order Bacteroidales; family Rikenellaceae; genus CAMQVM01. The sequence goes on along the minus strand of JAVVZN010000004.1, from coordinate 12,877 downwards.
CATCGCTAACCGTTGCCTTAAAACGCATCTTAAATCCGCTACCTAGGAGTTGTACGTTCTCAATACGAGCTTTTATTTGGATGTAGGTGAGTGATTCATCGTGTATTTCAGAGATTGAATAAACACGCGACCGATCAATATAACGATATGGATAGTATCTCAGTAGATCGTAATAAGTGGTTATGCCAAGCTCTTTTCCTATGAGTAGTGCTCGACGTTCCCCAATTCCGGGCAGAAATTTTATCTCACGACTCCAGAAGTTATCCAATATTATTGATTTAAAAATATATAGCTGATAGTCCCTTTATGTTTTTCTGGCCATGATGATCCAATCTCAAAACGTGATTGTCGCGCAAATGTGAGCGCAGTCTCATTTAGGCAGCTACTCGATTGCGATGTTGTTTTGCTCACCTCGGCTGCTATAACATCACCGTTATGATTTACTGTGATATTAATTACCACCTCGCCACCAACTTCGCATTTGTAGGCAGGCACAGGAAGATGTGAGGCTCTTCTGCCTCCAAGATCATAACTCACTGTTACCTTGCCTTTGACATTGCTGTCATCGCGTTTATCGGTGCTGGTTCCTTTTTTTTGATCGCTCTGGCGCGGACGAACCACAGCCTCGGCATCTGCCATGCCTTTCTCATAGGCACTTCGTGAGGCGTTGAGGCGATCTTGTAGGGCTTGTGCCTCTTTGTATATGTCGTTGGCTTTTGTGCCTTTGTCGTCTTTAAGCCCTGCGTCAAGTTTGGCATTTTTGTTTACCGACACATTCTTCACCTCATTATACATCTCTCGCTCAATCTGCTCAGGCGTTTTTTCTTCTTCTTTCTGTATCTCCTCTTCTTCGGGTTGAACCACCTCTTCTGGTGGTAGCTCCACAAAAAAACCTTGCACCATGTCGGTGACAGTTAGTTCAAGTCGCACAGATAAAAACGCAAAGAACAAACCTATAAACACAATCACAAGAGCCGAAACGCCCAACTTATTTTTGTATATCCAATCACCAAAACTCATTCTGCGCTTTGTGAAAGGCAGTGCATGATAAATCACGTAACGTGGATCGTTGCGGTCTATCTTTGTTCTGGTATGTTTGGGCTGCTCTTTTGTGCTCATATTATGCTATTTCTGCAAGTAAAATTAGATAAAATTATTGATTTTATCAGATAACAATAGATTTTTATCTAAAGAAACTGTGCATACGTTCAAATATGTTAGGCTCTCGTTTGTCTTTCGGTGGGGTGAAACTAGGTGATTTAGAGATGGTTTCAACCACTTTTTTCTCATCTTTCGACAGATTCTTAGGAATAAATATATCGACAACAATCAAGAAGTCGCCTGTTCCATAACCGTTTATGTCTGGTAGTCCTTTGCCACGTAGGCGTAGAACTCTACCAGGCTGAGTTCCCTCATCAACTTTAACTTTGATTTTTCCATCTATTGCAGGCACTTCTACACTCGCACCCAATATGGCATCTGCCACATTAAGCTTTAGGTTATAAAGCAAGTCGTTGCCATCACGTATAAGATCAGGATGTTGTTCTTCCTCAATAAGCACAAGTAGATCGCCATTCACTCCGCCATGTTTAGCTGCGTTGCCTTTGCCAGATACAGAGAGTTGAATGCCTTCGCCCACCCCTTTAGGTATTCGTATCTCAACAACTTCTTCGGCTTTAACCACTCCGTCGCCACGACACTTATCGCATTTCTGAGTTATTATCTTGCCTGTGCCACCACAAGTAGCGCATGGTTGTGAGGTTTGTGTGCGACCAAAGAATGTGTTTACAATTTGAGTCACATAGCCCGACCCACTACAAGTAGAGCATGTGTTGTAGGAGTTTGAATCTTTTGCTCCAGATCCTCCGCACTTATCACAACTTATGAGTTTGTTTATTTTAAGCTTCTTATCAACACCTTCTGCAACCTCTTTTAGTGTTAGACGCACTTTGACACGAAGATCTGATCCGCGGTTTATGTTTCTGCCACGAGAGCCACCAGAGGAGAATCCTTCCCCGAAGCCTCCCCCGAAACCTCCAAAGTGACCGCCGAATATATCTCCGAAACGATCAAATATATCGTCCATGTTAAAGTTGTCGCCATATCCTGCGCCTGAGCCGCCTTGAAATCCGCCTTGCATGCCGCTGTGACCAAATTGATCATATCGACTTTTTTTATCGGGATTGCTCAAAACATCGTAAGCCTCGGCAGCCTCTTTAAATTTATCTTCCGATGCTTTATCACCGGGGTTCTTATCGGGGTGAAATTGTATTGCAGCTTTTCGGTATGCTTTTTTTATCTCGTCTGAAGTTGCATTTTTGCTTACTCCCAGAACTTCGTAATAATCTCTTTTTTCCATTGGTACAATGTACTCTATCTATTATGTTTGGTTTGAATCTATTTTAGAAGCTGTTTTTAATTTGCTACTGTTATTCACCTACTACCACTTTAGCAAAACGAATAACTTTGTCTTTTATCTTGTACCCTTTTTCTACTACATCAATCACCTTCCCTTTTTGCATCTCATCTTCCACAGGAAATTTTGCAATTGCATCGTGGAAGTCGGTGTTTAGTTCAGCGCCCAAAGATTCTATCTCCGACAATCCTTTTTGTTTTAGAATGTCGGTCATTCGCTTACGTATAAGCTCTATGCCGTTTTTCACAGCTTCAATATCGGTTGTGGTTTCCATAGCAAGCGCTGCGCGATCTAGGTCATCAATAATGCTTAATATCGACTTAATAACATCTTCAGAGGCGTTTTCTATTAAATCCATCTTCTCTTTCAACGTACGCTTACGGTAGTTGTCAAACTCAGCCGAAAGACGAAGATATTTATCCTGCCACTCCTTAACTTCTTCTGCCAAAACCGACTCATTATCACTATTTTCAAAACTTTCGTCTGTCATTGTGTCAGTTACCGTTTGCTCATCATTGGTTTCGCATGTTGATGTAGGCGCCTCACATGGCTGCTTAACGTCTTCGTTTTCAGTGGTGTTGCTATGTTTTTTAGACTCTTTCATGATATAATTAACTTATTTATCCTTTTATTTTACAAATAACATACCACTATCGGAAATCTGCCAATATACGTTTTTCTATACATTGCGATTGTACCGTTGGGTTGTAGATTGTGTCGATGATTTTGTAACACTCTTTAGCGCACTCTTCTTTTTTTGTTTGGTCGGTCAGTTTGGTTATTAAGCTGTATATTTTGTCGGATAAAGATATTGAATCGCCATATTTGAAAAAGTCACCTGTCTTGCCAGCATGCACAGCTTCAAATTCTGGCATCTGCTCTGAGAAACGATTATGAGTTATGACAGGCACTCCATAAGAGAGGGCGTGCATTGCTGTTAGTCCAACATTTCCAGGGCTCACACAAACCATTGCTGATTTAAATAGCGTGGCAATCATATCTTCATCGTAGCAGTCGCCGTAGAACCATATTCTATCGGCAACACCAATATTGGCGGCTTTGTCGCGTAGCTGCTGCTCACAACTTCCCGATCCAACTATGATGGCATTACATGCCACATTCTGCGCTTTCAACACGCCAATAGCCTCAATAAGTAAATGTAAAGATTTCTGAGGAGTTAATCGCCCGAGAAATATTACAATTGGGGCAGTGTCGGCAAAATAGTTGCGGAGAAATGAATAATCTTCCTTACGGTCGCGCAAAGCAGTTTGTGCTGTTGTGTCAAGACTATTGAATATGACCGTGGTTTTGTTTTTTGGATAGCCGTGTTTTGTAAGTTGGTGACGTCCATACTTTCCGTAAAGTAGTAGCCCATTTGCCAGACGCATGTAAAACATATTCTTTAGTCGTTGCACTCTACTCTCATTGCCATAGAGTCCGTGGCTCCACAGATAAATTTTCTTACCCATTGCGCGTGCCATTATTGTGAGCAGCCAATTAGAACGTATGCCTGGGTTGCCTGTAAGAATGAAGGCGTCGTAGTGTTCAAAAAGCAATTTGAACCAGCCTTTTTGCCAAACTAGTTTTGATCCTTTGAATTTTGATTTTAAATAATGCTTAAATCCACTGAGCGTGCTAATATCGGTTAGTGAAGTGATTTGCATGTCGGTGTTGCCAGCGCAAAAGAAAAAATCGACACGTGTCGATTCGTCGAGCTTTTGCAATAAAGCCCGACGATATGATGGTGCGATGTTAAGCACTAAACATACTCGTGGTTTACGTTTTATCTTTGTCACAACTATTTTTTTTGAATCCAACGAGATACTATTATTGTTGTATCTGGATTTTTTACGAAATTATATAAAAGAAAATCTAATGATGTAATAATCTGAGGGAGATCTGTTTCAATCACAAATTGACGGAATGAATATATTTTATTTTTATTGTCGCATAGCACAAACACCGATTTTCCAGCTCTAGTGATATTCGGAGCTTTTGCCACACCTGTGGTCGCATCAAATTCAAATAGCATGTCGGCTTTTATAGGTTTGTCGCCTGCTTTTGTGGATATATTGCCGCTTACTGCCTCTGCATATGATTTTGGGGTGTAGGTTGCGGTGTCGGCAAAGAAAATAAAACCAGTAATCTCAGTAGAAAGCACTTTTTCTTTATCTTTTACCAGTTGTTCACTGCAAGTAATAAAGTAGGTACAATCAGTACTACTTTTAGTACATGACATTAATGAGAAAAACAATATTAGTGTAGCAACAAATTTCATATCATCTATTTTTCAAACAGCAAAGTTAATATAATTTTCGTCAAAAATTAAAATAGCTTCTTAGTCAGATATGGATCTTCTTTCAAAAGAGTTTGCAATGCTGTAACATCAATCTCTTGAACAGCACAATCAGAGTCGATAGCCATGCAGGCAGCAGTGGCAGCCGATTGTCCAAGAACCATGAACACGGGCTCCATACGTATAGATCCATAAGCGATATGCGATGCCGATAGGCAAGCAGGAACTAGTAGATTGGTGCATTCCTCGCGACGTGGAGTCAGACTACGATAAGCAATATGGTAAGGTGGAAATCCTCCTTGCTGAACGTCACCTTCGTTTTTAACCATTCCATCTACAACAATTCGTGTGCAGTTATGTGAGTCCATTGTGTAGGCAGCCATCCCAATAGAATCTTTGACAACCTCACGACCTTCACAGTTGTTTTGAGTCATCACGTATTCGCCTATCATCCTACGTGCCTCACGAACATATAGTTGAGTTGGGAAGTTGTCATTATCTATAAATTCGTCTTTAGCCCAACCTAGTTTTCCTATCTCTTCGCGAAGGGATTTAGGCATCTTTTCATCATGTGTCATATAGTACATCAAACCTTTGGTGTAGTTTATATGTGCCTCACATATTTTTTCACGAGTTGCGTAGTCGGCAGTAGGGTAGTCGTGGTTTGCGCCTATCATATCGGTAGATAATGGGCCACGATTATTTACATCGAATTTACGATCTGGCATTATATCCCAGTTTATAAGTAGAAATAGATTTATATTTTGGTCCATTTTTTGGGCTGCTCTGCCAAGTAGTTCGTACATTGAAGGATCGTAGTTGGCAGGTTTCTCAAAAGGACGACGATTTGCCTCAACGTCGGTAAGGCAAAGGCGGAAGTTGTAAGCTTGAACAAGGCTGTCGCCACTACCCGCAGGTGTTAGTTTAGAAGGAGATATGCCCCAACAAAGTCCGCTTGTTGAGTCGCCTTCAATTTTATACGGATCAATGCCGTCGGGAAACTGATGGTATATGGCAAGCGACGAGCCGTTGAATGTCTCACCGTAGGTGCTATTACTTTCTCGTCCCACTGTGAACGACACTCCGGCGTGAGCCATAAGATCGCCCTCATAGCTACAATCTATAAATTGTTTAGCTTTAATGATGATAGGTTGAATATTGCTATCTGCTGCATCTTCAAGGGCAATAGTCTTTATCATGTGGTTCTCAACATCGGCTTTTATTATACGTTTTTGATACATCACATCTATTTGTGCCTCTTTAATGTAGCTATCAATAACTTCTGAGGCTACACTAGGAGGAAATGTCCATTGCTCATCTTTTCCATAGTGTTTTCCGATACGGCAGTAAAATTGATGAGCTAACCCAGTAATTGCTTGTTTGTTTCCAATATCGGTAGATCCTAATCCTCCGGTGGTCATCCCACCGAGATGTTTGCTAGGCTCAATAAGAATCACCGATTTGCCAAGTTTTTTAGCAGAATAAGCAGCAATAACTCCGCCAGCAGTGCCTCCGTAGACACATACATCAACACTAATTTGATTTTTGTCAGTTGTGCAACCGGAGATCATCATCGTTGTTATGAGTAGTAGAATACTCAGAATTGTAAATTGTTTTTTCATATTATAAATAGTTTTAGGGGTTTTCGTTTTTTAAGCATTAAAACAACTTCTAAAACAGCTTCTTAAAATGGTAGGTCTAATCTTTAATTTCAAAAGGCCTAAAAGATACTTGTTTGAAAATTCAAGCATCTTTTAAACCTTTTATATCTATTTTTTTAATTCTAAGAAGCTTCTAATGCTACGCGTCTTTTGTTGTACGTTCCAAACGTTTCATCATTATAAATATAAATGAGGCTGAAACTAGACAACACACAACCAAAACTCCCCAAAGGGTAGTAAGGTTCACATCTTTCCACATATATCCGATTATAGCCACAAGATAATTTCCAACTGCAGTAGCCGCAAGCCAGCCTCCTTGCATCATGCCTTTGTATTTCGGAGGTGCCACCTTCGACACAAACGACAGACCCATAGGGCTAAGAAACAGCTCTGCGATAGTAAGCACAAAATATGTACTTATCAGCCAAGTAGGCGAAACGAGCATGTCGCTCACACCACCCGATGAGGTAAGAGATTCAGGGGCAGGCAGACCAATCGAACCGATAAGCAAAACCACAAACCCCATGGCCGCAATAATCATACCTATACCTATCTTGCGAGGAGCAGAAGGCTCTGCATTCCTTTTTGCAAGCCATGAGAAAAGAGCAATTGAAATAGGAGTAAGAATTATTATAAAGAAAGGGTTGAATTGTTGGAATATTTCAGGAGTAATTGTAAGTTCAGTGTCTAAGCTATTGTAAGCTAGCATTGTTGCTACTATGCCAGCGATAAGAACAAGCAATCCCACAATCTTACCTTTTCCCTTATTTTGGAATATAGATACCATACCATACCATGCAACTATAATTGCAACCATACATCCTAAATAGAAACCTATACGTTCGATTCCTGTGATATTTGAGTAGGTGTAGTCGCGTGCAAAATATGTCATTGTAAGCCCATTTTGGTGGAACGACATCCAGAAGAATATCACAACTACAAAAACAAGAAGTAGAGCAGTGACACGCTCGCGTGTTTGTTTAGGGGTGAGTTCAACAGCAGCCACATTACTTTCTGTTTTAGGAGCTTTAGCCATCTGACGTGCAGTGACATCGGCGATTTTATATGTATTTCTGAACACTAGAAATATTGTAATCGACACCACAAGTGATATACAAGCCACTCCGAAACCATAGTTGTATGCCTCCGACAAACGTTGAATATATGTAGTTGCGAAAGAGCTTATGTTTTCCGATGCTCCTGTAATTTGTGCATTTGCAAGCTCAGATAGGCGTGTCAGCCCACTTTCTGATATTGTGCCGGAGATATATTGATTTGCTAGCGATGGAATTTGTGCGTTGTAGAAAAGCCCATGTTTCGCAAGAAAATAATTTGAAATCGCTTTGGCTGCGGAAGGAGCGAAGAATGCGCCGATATTGATGCACATATAGAAAAGGCTATATGCTAAATCGCGTTTTTTGCTGTACTTAGGATTGTCGTATAGATTTCCTACAAGTGCTTGAACGTTACCTTTGAATAGTCCAGTGCCGATAGCAATTAGTGCAAGTGCTCCGATCATGGTGATGAACGCCACATTATCAACCCCAGTAGGGATGGCAAGCACGAAGTAACCAAAGAACATAATGACAATACCTAGCGTTATAGTCTTCCCATAACCTAAAAATCGGTCGGCAATATATCCGCCAATAACAGGCAGAAAATAGACTAATGCTAAGAATGTTCCGAATATTGTGCTGGTTTCATCAGTGCTAAGACCAAATTTTGCTTGCAAGAATAGAACAAAAATAGCTAGCATCGTGTAATAACCAAATCTTTCTCCCATATTTGAAAGTGCGAGAACGAATAAACCTCTTGGGTGTCCTTTAAACATATTTTTATATTTTAAATTTAGTTAAATTTATAATTGTTGTTATTTCCTACATCTATCTAATTAACAGATATGTGTATGTGTATTTAGGCAGTTGTGTGGCTCAAAAACATAAGGTTTGATAAATATATAGTTTAAAAAATATATAAATCTTTGCAAAACTAATAAAATAATTCTATTTTTATGCAACATTTGTTAATATTGATAACCAAAATAATGCTAATAAATGATCATTCTACTATAAATTGCTCTTTAATCTATCAAAATGATGATGACAAACAAATCTCTTCCTATTATTGAACTAGACGAATGGCTCAAACCATCGTCGGAAGCTCTGGAGCGTCGATATAGTAACTTTAAAACGCGTTTAAATGAAATAGAGAGCAGCTGCAACTCCATTTCTGACTATGCTAATGCGCACCTATACTACGGATTTAATTACGATAATAAAAAGAAAGGTTGGTGGTTTCGTGAATGGCTGCCAAATGCTATTGAGGCATTTGTCTATGGTGATTTCAATAACTGGAACCGCACAGAATTTAAACTAGAACGAAATGGAGAAGATTGGCAAATGTTTTTTCCCGACGACATATTTGGCGATCGAATCCTACACGAAGGGTTATACAAAATATACGTGCATGGCGATAATGGATTCTACGAGCGTATTCCTGCCTATGCTCGCCGTGTAAAAGAAGATGTTGCCACCCACAACTTCTCTGCGCAAATATGGATGCCTCCAACTCCTTTTAAATGGACAGACAAAAAATTTAAGCCGGCATCAACCGAGCATCCCATTATTTATGAGGCGCACATAGGCATGGCGCAAGAACAGCCGCGAATCGGGCTCTATCGCAAATTTACTCGCGACATCCTCCCTCGCATTAAAAAATTGGGCTACAACACATTGCAAATAATGGCAATAGCCGAACATCCTTACTATGGAAGTTTTGGTTATCAAGTTTCAAATTTCTTTGCTCCATCATCGCGTTTTGGCACTCCCGATGAGCTTAAAGATCTGATAAACACTGCACATGCTTTAGGTATCACTGTGATCATGGATTTAGTTCACTCGCATTATGTCAAGAATTTCAATGAGGGGCTAAATGAACTCGACGGATCAGCCACTCATTACTCTGAGCCTGGCGAGCGAGGTGAGCAGCCTTACTGGGGTTCCAAAACATTTGATTACGGCAAATTGGGTGTTGAACATTTCTTGTTATCAAATATTAAATACTGGTTAGAGGAGTTTCATTTCGATGGTTTTCGTTTCGATGGAGTCACCTCTATGCTCTATTATCACCATGGATATGTGGAGTTCGATTGTCGAGAGAGGTTCTTTGACGATGAGGTCAATGAATGTGCTGTGCGCTATTTGACCCTAGCCAACAGGCTTATTCATGAGTTGAAACCCGATGCTATCTCAATAGCCGAAGATGTCAGCGGCATGCCAGGCATCACCGTTGCCACTGAAGATGGTGGCATTGGTTTTGATTTCAGAATGGGTATGGCAATACCCGATTTCTGGATTAAATATCTTGAAGATGTGCCCGATGAGCAGTGGAATATATGGGATATGCTGAGACAGATGACAAACCGACTTCATTATGTCAAAACCATTGGTTATGCTGAGTCGCACGATCAAGCTATGGTTGGCGATAAAACTATTGCTTTCCGTTTGATGGATAAAGAGATGTATTGGAATATGACTAAAGATAGTCAAAATATTATCATTGATCGCGGCATAGCTCTCCATAAAATGATCCGTTTGTTCACAATAACCACCGCTGGGCAAGGCTATTTGACATTTATGGGTAATGAGTTTGGACATCCTCAGTGGATAGACTTTCCACGCGAAGGCAATGGATATAGTTTTGAGTTTGCGCGTCGTCAATGGTCGCTTACAGAAGATAAGAACCTTCGTTATTATCTGTTACAAGATTTTGATAAGGCAATGATAGAGTTGGTTAATAAATACGACTTACTCTCTGTTGCCTATCCATATATTCGTCAGATGGACGAAGAGAACAAAACAATGGCATACTCTCTAAACAATATTGTGTTTGTGCTGAATTGGGATGGGGAGCGTTCAATTCCAAACTACACACTTCCTGTTCCAGAAGCAGGCGAATATGTGATTGTGCTCAATAGCGATAGTTTAGAATTTGGAGGTTTTGGAAGAATCGACATGAAAAGTTCTTTTTTCACTCACACAATAAAAGGTCAAGATGGTGAACAGCGACACTATATAGATATTTACAACGTGAGTCGTAATGCACTAGTGCTTACGTTAAAAGATGATAAAAAATGATTGTTGTCCGATAAAAACTTCAAACGTAGTGTGTAATCGTGTGATTTGCTTTTGTTTATAGCATGTTTATGGACTTTGGGCTTGGAGATTTTTATCGGGCAGTAATAGTTTTATTTATTGAGTTGTCGCTGAAAACCGACAAACAACCTATTATTCAATGAATTAACTCTCAAAATAGTTAAAAATATCTGCCAGATAAGTTGAAATTGCATTAAAACCCTTGCGATAAGTTGAAAAGAGTAACACAACCCCGACCAGCTTTTCATGGAATTAGTGCAGATTTTACAGATTTAGAGCTATGACAAGCAGAGCGTACTTTATGCAGGTGAGCATTGTCGTAGCTCAAAATCTGTGAAATGTGTGCCGTTTCCGTGGAAAGTAATCCTACTGCACTTTTTCAGCGACGACTATTTACGCACGCCAAATTTGTATATGCAAGTCTGCGAATATGTTTGACCTGGATTTAATATTGTTGAAGGGAACGATGGTTGGTTTGGGGAGTCGGGAAAATGTTGAGTTTCTAAGGCGAATGTTTCTCTGAAATTGTAGGGAGTACCATTCTTGCCTAACGACTTGCCATCAAAAAAGTTTCCACCGTAGAATTGAATTGCAGGTTCTGTTGTGAACACCTCCATTTGTCGTCCTGACTGAGGCTCATAAACCACTGCGGCAAGCTCAACGTCGCTTGGTGTTTTGCGGTTTAACACATAACAATGGTCGTAACCTTTGGCTAGTTTAAGCTGTTCGAAAGAGTCATTGATGCGTGCTCCTATTGTGTGAGGAGTGCGGAAGTCGAGGCTTGTGCCTTCAATATTCTGAATTATGCCTAGAGGAATCATTACTGAGTCGATAGGGATAAATTTATCTGCAAAGATTTGTAGCTCATGGTTGTTTATAGTTCCGCTGCCTTCGCCTTTAAGATTAAAGAACGAGTGGTGTGTAAGGTTCACAGGGGTTGGTTTGTCGGTTGTAGCGGAGTAGGTGATCTTAAACTCATTATCGGGAGTTAAGCTATATATCATCTTTACTGAGAGATTACCGGGAAAGCCTTCCTCCATATCGGGTGAGAGATATGAGAAAGCAACCTCATCTTCTGTCACCTTATCAACATTCCATACCACCATATCGAAACTTTTCAATCCACCATGTAAGCATTGACCGTTGTTGTTCTGGGCAAGATGATATGTTGTGGTGTCTATTTTAAATTCGCCTTTGGCAATACGGTTGCCGTAGCGTCCGATTGTGGCTCCTAAAAATCTTTCGCCTCTGTTTCTTACGTAGCGATCAATATCGCCATATCCCAAAACTATATCGGTGAACTTCCCATTTCGGTCGGGAGTCCATAAGGCTATCACGCGAGCTCCAAAGTTTGTGACTTGTAGTGTCAGTCCATCTTTGTTTTTCAAAGTGTAGAGCGACACATTTTTCCCGTCGATAGTGGTTGTGAACGATGAGGCAGGATATACATTTATCGGCAGTTGCTTTCTGCCGCACGATATGGTAGTTAGTGCAATAGCACATATCAAAATTATTTTTTTCATAATACTATTTTAGATTATTATCGGTTTAATATAACATATTGAAAGATAAACTTTTAGCAGAGCTTTGAGAAGTAATGGTAACGATTTGGCAACCGTGCTATTTTCTGTGATTTGCGGTGCTATACTGTCAAATAACTCTTTCAATTACAAAAGTATTAATTATTTTCTAAAATGTAAATTTCTAAAGGGTTGATTTTCGTATATCGGGGACTTCCACTTCCATAATTATTTGTTTTGCATTGGAGCTCTATCATATCTGCAAAGATATGAGCAATGAATAAATGGTGTGGCTGTTCATATACTCAACACTTGAATAAATTCATTATTATCTTGAAAATCATCTTCCCAAGTAAACTTGATCTTTAGTGTTGGAGTATGTCCCTCGCATAGGAAGAAACTTGTTTCTGTACTATCTTGTGGATTCATCATTTCATAAGGTTCAAAATGGAAATTGAGAACTCCTTTTTCTTCTATATTACCATTCAGTATTTCGAGGTTAATATTGAAAGCTACTGCTTTCCCTGCGTTGAATACCTTTAATGTTCTTTTCCCCTTTTCGGATTTTAAAACATTTCCTTTGATTAAGGCTTTTTTTGATTCATCTTTCTCTGTCTTAATTTTTTCTATCTGATATTCGTTCAGAATACGTTCTTGCTCTTTTATTTTTTTATCATGCCTGATATAAGTATAAAGAGTGCCAAATATAGCCAATATGCTAATAATCAAACTTACGACTTCCATCTTTATTTGAATTTTAAAAACTTATTATTCTTACAAGCATGCTTTAATTGATTTTCTATTTCTTTTTTAGCATCTTCCGCAATTTG
>JAVVZN010000003.1:0-19363 GCA_036650555.1 Rikenellaceae bacterium | reverse complement strand
TACGCAATGTTTCAACGGCGTTCATACATATTCTTGCTGATGATCCGTAGGCAACCATAATATATTCGGCATCATCGCACATATACTCTTCGCTGCGCGTTTCATTTGCTTTGATCTCTGCATATTTCTCTTGTAAACGAATATTGTTTTGCTCTTGAACAGCTGCGTCTAATGATAGCGATGTTACAATATTGCGTTTTCTACCATCTCTCTTTCCTGTGGCTGCCCATGTGCCGTGACGTTGAAATATTTCATCGTCGGTAAGTCTTCTCTTTTGATCGGCAAGCTCCACTTTTTCCATCATCTGTCCGATTAAACCATCGGCAAGTAGAAATACCGGGATACGATATTTAAATGCTAGGTCAAAAGCGATGAATATAAAATCGTGCATCTCTTGAACCGATGCCGGGGCAAGCACTATGCTATGGTAGTCGCCATGTCCTCCGCCTTTCACTATTTGGAAATAGTCACTTTGCGAAGGTTGTATGGTGCCTAGCCCTGGACCCCCACGTGAAATATCAACAATCACACATGGAAGGTTTGCTCCTGCCAGATACGAAATACCCTCACACATAAGGCTAATGCCTGGGCTCGACGACGATGTCATCACCTTTTTGCCTGCTGCTGCACCGCCATAAAGCATGTTTATGGATGCAGTTTCGCTTTCTGCCTGAACCACAACCATGCCTGTGCTCTCCCAAGGCCGCATCTCCATTAATGTTTCTATGATTTCTGTTTGGGGAGTAATAGGGTAGCCGAAGTATCCATCGCATCCACATCTCACGGCAGCGTAGGCAATTGCCTCGTTGCCTTTTAAAAATTTAATCTCTCCCATATCTAATCCAGTTTTTTTCTATACACAGTAATACATCCATCTGGACAAACTTGTCCGCAATTTGCGCACCCAACGCAATTATCTTTATTGGCCAATTCACAATAATGATAACCTTTGTCGTTCACATATTTGCTAAGAGAAATTGCATTTGTAGGGCACACCTCTATACATACCGAGCACCCTTTGCAACGCTCTTTATCGATCACCACCTTACCTACTATTTTTGCCATGATAAAACATTAAAATATTAGTAATTTTTATAGTTACAAATTTAATAGTATTTTTTGAATCTTATTACGTTTTTTCAAAAATATTACGATATTCAAAACGAATTTTAAGCGATATGCGAGAATGTTTGTAAAAATGTAAATTTTATAATAGATTTATGGCAACTATTGTGCAAAATATTTCAACTCATAATATTTTGACAAAAAAAAGGAATACTTTGTAAGTATTCCTTCATTTTTATCTATTATAAATGGGATTATTCAAGTGAGTGAATAACAAGACCTGAACGTAATTTTGGTTCAAACCATGTGGTTTTTGGCGGCATGATATTTCCGCTATCCGCAATATCAATTAATTGTTTCATCGACACAGGATATAGTGCAAAAGCCACTTTCATCTCTCCACTATCAACTCTTTTCGATAGTTCGCCAAGCCCACGAATCCCACCAATGAAGTCTATTCGTTTGTCGGTACGGAGATCTTTTATGCCTAAAATCTCATCAAGTACTAAGTTTGATAAAATTGTAACATCTAAAACTCCGATAGGATCAGAATCGTTGTATGTTCCTTGCTTTGCGGTGAAGCTATACCATGTTTTATTTAGGTATAGTGAGAAGTTGTGTAGAGTTGAAGGCTTGTAGATGTCAGAACCAATCTTTTCTATTGTGAAGTTCTTTTTTAATTTATCCAAAAATTGCTCTTCAGTTAATCCATTAAGATCTTTCACTGTGCGGTTATAATCAATTATTTTTAATTGATTGTCGGGGAATATAACAGAGAGAAAATAACAATATTCCTCTGAAGAGTTGTGATTTGGGTTGTTTGCTCTCTTCTCTGCTGCCACAAGCGCTGCTGCGGCTGTACGATGATGACCATCTGCAACATACATTGCTGGAATAGTTGCAAATATTTCAGTTATTCTGTTTGTTTTTTCTTGATCTTCAACCACCCAGAAACGATGCCCGAAACCATCGGCAGCAGTGAAATCATACACAGGTGCATTGTTGTCTACTATGCTTTTTACGATTGTATCTATCTCGTTGTTTGCAGGATATGAGAAAAATACTGGCTCTATATTTGCATTTTGCATGCGCACATGAATCATCCGATCTTCCTCTTTGTCTTTGCGAGTAAGTTCGTGTTTTTTGATTTTGCCACTTAGGTAATCTTCAAAATGGCTACATGCCACAAGTCCATACTGAGTGCGTGAATCCATGGTTTGCGCATAAATATAGTAGTGCTCGCGGTTGTCTTTTACTAGCCAACCGTTTGCTTGCCATTTTTTAAAGTTTTCAACCGCCTTTTCGTAAGCCTCTTTTGAATGTTCATCAATTATTGGCGTGAAATCTATCTCTGGTTTTATGATGTGGAGTAGCGAACGCTCGGTTGCTTCTCTTTTTGCCTCAGCAGAGCTAAGCACATCGTAAGGACGTGATGCAACTTCTGCTGCAAGTTCTTTGGGAGGACGAATCCCACAAAAAGGTTTAATTCTTACCATAGTAATATTATGTAATGACGATGATTAATAATAATTCAATCAATAACTAAGAAGCTGTTTTAATTTTATTAATCTAGTTTTTAAGGCTCATTTAGCCTTATTTTCGCTCTGTAAACACTCATTTAGCTCGCTAAAATTGGATTTACAGAACAAAAATCGAGGCTATATAGCTCTCAAATAACTTCGGTAACAAATTCAAACAGTTTCTTAGAAATTGTTAAGTTTATATGATCAAGGTAAACTTAGTTTACTTTAAATTTAGTATTGCCGTTTTTTATGAAATCAACTATCTGATTTGCAGCTGCTATGCCTGCATTCAAATTTGCTTCAGCTGTTTCGGCTCCCATCTTTTTAGGCGTTGCGAACACTCGTTTGCCAAATTTCTCTGTGAGAGCAGCTATGTTTGCCGGTGCAATGTCGGTTGCATATTTCAGATCTTCGCGCTCAGCCATCAATTCTTCGAGCTCAGCCTCGTTTATCACCTCTTTACGCGCTGTGTTTACTAGTGTTGCTCCTTTTGGTAGTTTTGAAAGCAATGCTTTGTTTATAGAACCTATTGTTTGAGGTGTTGCAGGGATGTGTAGTGAGAGAAAATCAGATTTTGAATACAACTCTTCAACTGAATCAACAGCAGTTACACCGTCGGCTGCAAACACTGCTTTGTCTTTGATGAATGGATCGAATGCGAATACTTTCATGCCGAAAGCTTTTCCATAGTGAGCCACTAACTTACCAACATTGCCATAGGCATGGATGCCAAGTGTTTTGCCATGTATTTCACTGCCTGTGCCTGGAGTGAACTGACCACGAGAGATGAAGATCATCATGCCTATTGCCAGTTCGGCAACAGCATTAGAGTTCTGACCTGGAGTGTTCATCGCCACAATGCCTTTAGAGGTTAGCGATGGTAGATCAAGATTGTCGAAACCTGCACCTGCACGAACTACTATTTTGAGTTTGGTTGCAGCCGTAACAACATCGCTAGTCACTTTATCGCTACGTACTATAAGCGCGTCAGCATCTTTTACTGCCTCAATGAATTGCGATTTATCGGTGTATTTTTCAAGTAGGCAAACTGTGAAACCTGACGCCTCTGCTATTTTTTTGATGCCATCGGTTGCTGCTTTTGAAAATGGCTTTTCGGTAGCTACTAATATTTTCATTTTGATAAAAATCTTAAATTAATAAATCTATCTGCTTTTTTGTTACAGACTATTTGGCATGGATTTTTTCAAAATCTCTCATTGCTTGAGCAAGTGCCTCAGCGCTTTCAAGAGCTAGTGCATTGTAGACAGAAGCACGGAAACCACCAACCAAACGGTGTCCTTTCAAACCCGACATTCCTCTTGCCTTAGTAAATTCAATAAATAGGTCTTGATCTAGATCTTTGTATTTCTCACTGTAAACAAATGGGATATTCATTATTGAGCGATCTTCTTCTGCAACTGGCGACTCGAACATTGTGTTACGAGCAATTTCGTTGTATATGACATTTGCTTTTTCAACATCCATTTTGTGTATTGCATCAACCCCACCGATTGATTTCAGCCATTTAAGAGTTTCGCGTACCACATAAATAGGGAAAACAGGAGGGGTATTGAACATAGAACCCTCTTTGATATGGGTGCGATAGTCGATCATGGTTGGGATAGGATGCGAAACTTTACCTAAAATATCTTCGCGAACGATCACAAAAGTGACACCAGCAGGACCAATATTCTTTTGAGCACCACCATAGATTAGTGCATATTTCGACACATCGACTCTGCGAGAAAGAATGTCGGAACTCATGTCGGCAACAAGATTTACAGGGCAGTCAATATCTGTTTTGTATTCTGTTCCAAAAATGGTGTTGTTTGTTGTGATATGTAGATAATCGAGGTCGGCCGGGATTGTGAAACCTTTTGGAATGTAGGTGTTGTTTTTATCTTCTGAAGATGCTACTTCCACCACTTCTCCAAATAATTTTGCCTCTTTCATAGCTTTCTTAGCCCATACACCAGTGTTTACATAACCTGCTTTTTTGTTCAAAAGGTTAAATGGAACCATGTAGAATTGAGTGGATGCACCGCCGCCTAACCATAGAATTTTGTAGTTTTCAGGTACGTTGAGCAACTCACGCATAAGATCGGTTGCCTCGTCAATGATCGCTTGAAAATCTTTTGAACGGTGTGAAATTTCGAGAAGAGATAATCCGATACCGTTTAAATCGAGTACTGCTGCTGCTGCATTTTCAATTGCAACACGTGGAAGTACAGATGGACCTGCACTAAAGTTGTGTTTTTTCATGGTATATTCTTTTAAAAAAAATTATTTTTATAATATAGTGTGAAAAGTATAACACACAAATATATGTAGCTTTTTTGTAATTTACAACTCTTTTTTATTGCTATCCGATAAAAATTTTAAATTTAGTATGTAATCATGCTATTTATTGAAGCTTTTTTCGTAAATCTTCAATTCTTTTTACAGATTGGTCTAGACGTTGCTCTGTGATTGTACCAGATTTAACGGCATCGACTATTGCTTGTATTGCTCGCATTGCAACATCTGTGTCGTCTCCTGATGCCGAACTACTTATTATAAACAGGTCGATGCCAGCGTTTATGCCTAATATTATTGCCTCTTCAAAGCCGTAGTTGTCGGTTATGGCTTTCATCTGCATGTCGTCGGTGATTACAACACCGTTCCAGTGCATTGTTTTTCGTAGTAGAGAGTCGATTGTGGGTTTTGAAAGCGACGCAGGGTGTTCTCTGTCTATTTTATTATTGTAGAGATGGCTCACCATCACCATGTCACAACGTTTCTCTGAGATCAGTGTTTTGAAAGGCACTAATTCTCTCTCTTGCCACGAATCACTTATATCGGTGAAGCCAACATGGCTATCAACCTCTGAGCTGCCGTGACCTGGAAAATGTTTTAGTGAGGTTAATACACCAGCTTTGTGGTGAGAATCAATATAGATACGTGCCATGTCGGTTACTTTATTCTCATCATCCGAAAATGATCTCTCAACTCTCCCAATCACAGGGCACAACGGATTAATATCAACATCAACCGATGGAGCAAAATTTACATTCAATCCCATGCTTTTAACCTCACGAGCAATTGTTGTGCTCATTTGAGTTGCAAAGTTTTTATCACTATTCGTGCCAACTTCTTTCTGTGATACCATCTCTGCAAAGCCGTATTTTGTTTTTAATCGGTTTACCTTTCCTCCCTCTTGGTCTATTGTCAGAAATAGCTTTTCAGTGGTTAAGGCTTGCACGTCGGTTATAAGTTTTTTGAATATTGCGCGCGAATCTTTTTTCTGACTAATAGGGGTGATGTTGTGTTCAAAAAATATCACGCCCGAAACCCCACGCTCTTTAATGTTTGTTACTAATTTATTTGTTGGAGAGAGAGTTGTTCCCTTCACTCCCACTATCAACATTTTTGCAGCTTTTTTAGCGATTGTAAGGTTTTCTTCTTCGGCGTATAGGTTGAATATAGACATGCAGCATAGTGCAAATATTAATATTTTTCTCATTGGTTGATTATGTTTAGTAGTGTTGCGGCAAAAACACCTGCGGTTTCAGTGCGCAGACGGCTATCTCCGAGTGATGCCTCGCGAAATCCTCTTTTCTTAGCTTCTATCACTTCTTCTGGTGCGAAATCACCCTCTGGACCAATTAAGATAAGCACATTATCGCCTTTTTCAACCATGTCGCGTAGGAGAAATTTCTCTTCCGATGGGTCGCAATGGGCAATGAATTTTTTGTAGCCTTCAAAATCTTGAGCAATGAATTTTTTGAATGTGATAAGAGAATCAAATTCAGGGGTGTTTGCTTTCAGTGATTGTTTGACAGCGCTGGTGATGATCTTCTCGCTACGCTCATCTTTTATCACTCTGCGTTCTGAATGCTGGCATTCAAGAGGAGTGAAACGGTCGCAACCTATCTCTGTGGCTTTTTCTAAGAACCATTCGTAGCGATCTATGTTTTTTGTTGGAGCCATCGCCACATGGAGTTTGTAGGGACGAGCAGCGTAATCAGAAATTTTTGAAAAAATACGAAGTACACATCTGTTTTTGTTATCATCAATGATCTCTGCGCTGTAAAGAGTGCCTTTTCCGTCGATGACATTCAGTGTGTCGCCTATCTGTTTACGTAGAACTTTTATAGCATGTGCAGACTCTGCTGGTTCTAAAGTTATGGTTTCTTGCTCTATTGCAGTTGAATAAAATAGTTGCATTATGTATGTTTAAAATTATTTTGTACTTTTGTGGGTGAACACATTTCACAAATATACTATTTTTTTTGAAATTTTATAACCATACTTATATGATAATGAATAAATTTATTGCCATGACCTCTATTGCAGCATCGCTACTCATGTTTAGTTCTTGCGGAGAGAGTAGTGTGAAAACAGACAACCCATTCTTTACTGAGTGGGATACGCCTTATGGGATTCCACCATTCGACAAGATTCAAAATAATCATTTTCTACCTGCTTATGAAGAGGGTATGAGATTGGAAAATGTTGAGATAGACTCTATTGTGAACTCAAAAGATGAACCAACATTTGAAAATACAATATTGGCTTACGACAACACCGGCAAATTTTTGTCGCGCGTTGCAGGAGTCTTTGATAATCTCTGCTCTGCACAGCTGACCGACTCCCTTAGTGATTTGCAAGACATCATCTCACCAATGGAAGTAAAACATGGTAATAATATTGTGTTGAATGCAAAATTATTCGAGAGGATAAAAGCAGTTTACGATAGTCGTAAAGAGTCGGGTCTTGATGCTGAGCAAATTCGTTTGGTAGAAAAAACATACGATCGTTTTGTGAGTAGTGGTGCAAACCTATCGCCAGAGCAAAAAGATCAGCTTCGTGCTATAAACGAGAAAACATCAGATCTGTCGTTGAAATTCGGAAACAACCTTCTTAAAGAGATGAGTGAATTTGTGCTTGTTGTTGATAATAAAGCTGATCTTGAAGGATTGTCGGCGAACCTTATCGACGCTGCTGCATCTAAGGCTGCTGAAAGAGGCAAAGAGGGTGTATGGATGTTCACACTCGACAAACCGAGTATGATTCCATTTTTACAAAGCTCACCAAAACGTGAGTTGCGTGAGAAACTCTATAAAGGTTATCTTAATCGTTGCAACTATGGCGATAGCACCGACAACAAAGCAGTTATCAATGAGTTAGTGAATCTTCGTACGCAGCGTGCTAATCTGTTGGGCTTTGATAGTCATGCTGCTGCTGTCTTAGATCGTAACATGGCCAAAACACCTGAAAATGTTTATGCTCTACTAGATCAACTTTGGACACCTGCCATAAAACGTGCATCGGACGAGATGGCTGAGATGATAGAGATCAAAAAGGCTGAAACAGGCGATGCGTCGTTCGAAAGTTGGGATTGGTGGTATTATGCTGAGAAACTTCGTGCTAAAAAATATAATTTAGATGAGAAGATGTTAGCCCCCTATTTCTCTCTTGAAACCACTCGTGAGGGTGTGTTTACAGTTTGTAATAATCTCTACGGACTAACATTCAAACCTATCGAAAATGCCCCTACCTACAACTCCGAGTGTCAAACCTACGAAGTGTTTGATGCAGATGGCTCATCGCTAGGTGCACTTATCATGGATTTCTTCCCACGTCAAGGTAAAGGCGTTGGGGCTTGGTGTTCTTCATTCCGTTCACAACGTTATGAAAACGGAAAGCGTGTGGCTCCTATATCTACAATTGTCTGCAATTTC
Source organism: Rikenellaceae bacterium (assembly GCA_036650555.1). Taxonomy (GTDB): domain Bacteria; phylum Bacteroidota; class Bacteroidia; order Bacteroidales; family Rikenellaceae; genus CAMQVM01. Next base: position 11,052 of record JAVVZN010000003.1, on the reverse strand, counting down.
ACCCGTCCTGTTGGTGACGCTCCAGCTCTTCTTAATCTCGATGAGGTTGAAACATTCTTCCATGAGTTTGGACATGCCCTTCACGGACTTTTATCGAATGTCAAATATTCTGGTCTGAAAGGTGTGACACGTGATTTTGTGGAGTTGCCATCTCAGATCATGGAGAACTGGGCTATGGATCCACAGGTGTTGAAGATGTATGCAAAAAATTATAAGACAGGTGAGGTAATACCCGATACGTTAGTTGAAAAAATAACCAATAGTGCGTTGTTTAATCAAGGATTCCTTACAGTTGAATATCTTGGGGCATCGTTGCTTGATATGGATTTTCATACTATAAAAAATTGCGGTGAGTTAGATGTTGCTGCTTTTGAAGAGAAATCGCTTAGCGGTCGTGGTAATCTTGCACAGATTGCTCCTCGCTACCGATCTACATATTTCAAACATATCTTTAGTGGTGGTTATTCAGCAGGCTACTACGCATATATTTGGGCAGAGGTTTTAGATGCCGATGCTTACAATGCCTTTACAGAGTCGGGCAACATCTTCAACAAAGAGATAGCTACTAAATTCAGAAAAAATATTCTTGAAGTTGGTGGAACGTTAGACGAAATGGAGCTTTACAAAAATTTCAGAGGTGCCGAGCCAAGTAAAACGCCACTACTTAAAAAACGTGGATTAATTTAGAAACAGCTTCTTAATTTGTTTTAAAAATTTTATCCGACATTAAAATGAACAAGGTCACTTTTGTATCAACAGCACATCCATATCGAGGAGGAATAGCATCGTTCAACGAAATGCTAGCTAGAGAATTGATCAAAAACGGCGACAATGTTGATATAATCACATTTACAGTTCAATATCCGTCATTTTTGTTTCCAGGCAAGACACAATACACCGACAACCCTGCGCCCAAAGATCTAAAGATCACACGCATGGTAAATTCTGTGAACCCATTAAGCTGGATTAAAGTAGGATTAAAACTTTTCAAATCAAAACCCGACATACTATTTCTAAGGTACTGGTCGCCCTACCTTGCTCCTGCTCTTGCAACAATAGCATACATAGCACGCGCCAACAAACATACTAAGGTGGTGACACTTGCCGACAACATCACTGCACACGAAACACATTTCTACGACAAAATTCTAACATCATATTTTGTTGGCTGCACCGATAAGTTTATAGTAATGAGCAGCGAGGTAAAAGATGATCTACGCAAATTCACTAGCTCAAAACCTGTGGTATTTCATCCTCATCCCATATATGAGAACTACGGCACACCGATCTCAAAACAGGAGGCATGCCAAAATCTCAACCTTGATCCAAACAATGAATACGCTCTATTTTTCGGATTCATACGTGACTACAAAGGGCTCGACCTACTACTCGACGCATGGGCAGCATTTATCGCCACTGGAAATGGTGCAAAGAACCACATGCTACTTGTTGCAGGCGAATACTACAACGACAAAACTCAATATGAGAAACAAATAGACAGATTAGGTATCGGATCGAAAGTGAAGCTAATAGATAAATACATACCTGACCAAGAGGTAAAAGATTATTTTTGTGCTGCCACAACAGTGGTGCAACCCTACAAATCAGCCACTCAAAGCGGCGTAACACAAATTGCCTACAACTTCAATATTCCTATGATAGTGACTAATGTTGGAGGCTTGCCAGAGATTGTGGCTAACAATAAGGTTGGATATACTGTAAATCCAAATGCCGAGGAGATAACCAAAGCTATCATAAAAATGTTTTCTGGCACTAATGCTAGCGACATGTTAAGAAACTTCAAAGCAGAAAAAGAACGATTCAGCTGGAAGAGCTTTGCAAAGAACGTGACAAGAGAGTAGAAATACTACTATTGTTGTACGGTTAAAAATTATGTTTTACCTTGCCCCCTAGCAGATAGACATGCTATAAACAACGGTAAATCACACGATTACACACTACATTTGATTTTTTCTGACACCAATAAAACACTACCGATACGGTCCTTCGTCTAAATCCGCCGCTATTTTAAGATAACTTTCATAACGAAATTCTGAAAGCTCTCCATTTTCAACAGCCTCTTTCACAGCACAACGAGGCTCATGTGTGTGTGTGCAGTTGTTGAACCCACATCCATGTGAGAAATGGAACAAATCGGGCATATACATTGCTAACTCCTCTTTATTGACATTCAAAAGTCCAAACCCTTTTATGCCTGGAGTATCAACTAGATAGCTATCATCGCCAATCTTAAACATCTCGGAGAATGTGGTGGTATGCTTACCTTTGTTATGAGAATCAGATATTGCACCGCTTTTCAAATCAAGCTGAGGAGCAATGGCGTTGATAAGCGATGACTTACCTACCCCTGAGTTACCTGCAAACAACATAACCCCTCCGCACATCTGCTCACGAAACTCCTCTATACCTACCCCTTTCTTAGCAGAGACTTCAACCACACGATAGGCAGCACTCTCATAAGGCGCCTTGAAATCATCAATATATTCTCGATAGTCACTACTAGTGAATAGGTCTATTTTATTTATTACAATAGTCACAGGCACTTTATACATCTCGCAACTCAACAGAAACCTATCAATAAATTCACAGTTAGTGACAGGGAAATCAATGGTTACCACGAGATATGCCATAGATATGTTGGCAGCAATGATATGCGACTCTTTTGATAGATTTGTGGCACGACGCACCACAAAATTTCTACGCGGCGTAATTGCAGTGATAACTCCTTGCAACTCATTTTCGCAGTTCTCAATTACGAATGTCACATGATCGCCAACCGTGACAGGATTAGTGACACGCAACCCATCCATACGCATCTTTCCGCGTATACGACAGTTGTACAAATCATGCGAGTCTGCCTGCTCAACTCTGTACCAACTACCAGTTGCTTTTATCACTATTCCATCCATAATCTATTATTTGTCAGTGTCTAATTTATCAAAATATTTCTCCAAAAAATCTATATAAGGAAATAGCATATGCGATAGGTTTTGTAGTTTTGGAATCATCTCCGACTTTTTCAATGTTGATTGTTCCATCCATCCGGTTTTGGTGTTTAGAGTAATAAAAGACGACACCAAAAGACTAAGCACCACGCCAATCTTAATCACCGATGCCACTGCACCTAGCAAACTATTTACCACTCCCAAACCACCAAACGACAATATTTTACTAACCACGCGCGCGATAATACTAATAGTCAGAATGATAGTAATAAAGATAATCAAAAACGATAATATCATCGCCACATCTTTTGGTAGTGATATGTGGGTAGCAAGTTCATCACTAAAATGATAAGCCACATAAGCACCTATAACAATTCCGAGTATGCCACACAACTCCACAATTATACCATTACGGAAACCTCTGTAAGCACCGTAAATGAGTATCACCAAAAGCGCTATGTCGATACCATTCATTATTTTGCTGACTCTCTCGACATCGACACCTTTGGAGCTCGCTCAAAGGCTCGGTTGCGGTCGAATAAAAAACGATATGTGGTGTGAGTTTTGTGTCTTACCGCTCCAACATACTTTTCTACCATACGGATCATAAGTGGATTAAAATCGCCCACCCACGCAAGATCTAAAGAGTCGTAATTTATATTACCTTTATTCACCTCCTCTTTAAAACAGTTGATAATACCCGACTCAACACCTTTCCCTTGATGCTCAGGAATAACCCCAAATATCAAACCAAGTGCTAACCTTCCAACTCGTTTAATTTTCAAACGATAAAAGAATCTTAGTTTACCTATCAAATCAAGTTTGCCATTCAACGGACGAATTGTACTATTAATATCGGGGATCATTATGAAGAAACCTATCGGCTCATTGTTGTAATATGCGAAGTAGATTAGCTTTTCATCAATGATTGGCTTTAGTTTAAGCATCATATTAACGGCATCTTCTTTTGTTATAGGAGCCACAGAATCGAACTTAGCCCACGCTCTACGATAAATATCACAGAAATCAAGCGCTACTTTATCTAACTCACTCTTTTTTATATGGCAAAATTTATAACTTGGATTTTCAGCCAGACGACGCGCTTTTTCAACAAGCATAGGGCTTAGAGTATCGGTTTTCAGATCTCTACGGAAAGAGAATCCATTGAAGTAATCTTGAAATCCATACGCCTCAAAAAGTTCTTTGTAGTAGGGATGATTGTAGTTCATACCATATACAGGCTGAGTGAAACCATCGGTCAGCAAACCCCACCACATCTCACGATCACCAAAATTAATAGGACCATCCATGGCATTCATACCTTTGCTCACTAGCCACGCTTTAACAGTGTCGAACATTAGAAAAGCGACTTCTTGGCTATTTATAGACTCAAAAAAGCCACAACCACCAACTTTTAGATCACCTTGAAATGCCACTCTTTCATTATAGAAAGCAGCTATACGCCCCACACATTCACCAGACGAGCTGTCACGCACCAAAAAGCGCACAGCCTCACCTTTTATGAACATTTTATTCTTTTCTTTATTAAACACCGCCTCAATATCATTATCAAGTGGATGGATCCAATTATTGTATCCTTTATATATCTTTTTGGGCAGTTTTAAAAACTCTTTTATGTCCGAGGAAGTTTTTACCTCACTAATCATGTATTTACTCATAATTTTTATGTACTTTTGCGTCAAAGATAAGAAAAAACTCGATAATATGAAAACATCTACAATAACAGCAATTATGTCCACGGTCATACTTTGCGGATGTGCTAATAATAGTAAGAAAAATATGGCAACAGAAGATTTTAAATGGCAAATAGACCGTTTCGACGACGTAAAAGTATTGCGCTTTCAAGTTCCTTCATTTGAAGAACTTACGTTAAATCAGAAGCTGACCTACTACCTTTCGGAAGCAGCACTTTGGGGAAGAGATATTTTCACAGATCAAAACTTTAAATACAACCTTTCTATCCGTTCAGTTCTTGAAAATATATATACCTCCGAAAAAATCGACAAAACAAGTGCCGACTTTAAAGCTCTTGAGGTATATCTTAAAAAAGTTTGGTTTGCAAACGGCATACACCACCACTATTCTGGCGACAAATTCACACCTAAATTCAGCGAGCAATATTTTCGTTCAGTAGCAGAAGCAGTTGGCACGTCGAAAGAAGATATAGACACGCTCAGTGATGTTCTATTCTCTCGCAGCAAATATATGCAACGCTGCAATCAAACAGAGGGGGTAGACATGGTGGCGACCTCTTCTGGAAACTACTACGATGGAGTTTCACAAGCCGAAGTGGAGAAATTTTACGCCGACATGGCAGCAGACGCGCCCGACAAAGAACACCCTGTGTCTTACGGACTAAACTCACGCCTAGTAAAAGAAGGCGGTGTGATAAAAGAACTTACCTACAAAATCAACGGGCTATACGGCAAAGAGATAGCTAAGATAGTAGAGAACTTAGAGAAAGCCATTGAATATGCTGAAAACGAAAATCAGAAAACAGCAATATCTACTCTTATAAGCTATTACAAAAGCGGTGATCTAAAAGAGTTCGACCACTACAACGTGCTATGGGTTCAAGACACCCTATCTAGTGTTGATTTCACAAATGGGTTTATAGAGAACTACAACGATCCAATGGGCTACAAAGCATCTTGGGAGGCAAATGTAAACTTCAAAAACGTAGATGCCACACGACGCACAGATGTCATAAGTAAGAACGCTCAATGGTTTGAAGACAACTCACCAATCGACGATTGTTATAAGAAGAAAAGTGTGCGTGGCGTATCGGCAAAAGTCATTACAGTGGCAACAATCGGAGGCGACTGTTTTCCCGCAACACCGATAGGGATCAATCTTCCTAACTCCGACTGGATCAGAAAAGAACACGGCTCAAAAAGTGTGACTATTCAAAATATTACCGATGCCTACACCGCAGCTGCACTTGGCGATGGATTTACAGATGAGTTCACATTGCGTGACGAAGATATTGAAATCGCAAAAAAATATGGCTCACTAGCTGGCAACTTACACACCGACCTACACGAATGTTTGGGTCACGGCTCCGGACAGTTAGCCCCTGGAACTAAAGGCGACGAGCTAAAAAACTATGGCTCACCACTTGAAGAGGCTCGTGCAGATCTATTCGGGTTGTACTATCTAGGCGATGAGAAATTGGTTGAATTAGGTATTGCCCCCGACATGAATGTCATGAAAGCTGCCTACAACAATTTCATCTTCAATGGCATGATGGGTCAGCTCACAAGAATAGAAGAAGACAAAGATATTGTGCAAGCACACATGCGCGATCGTCAGTTAATATCAACATGGTGCTACGAAAAAGGTCGTGATAATAATGTGATAGAGATAGTTAAAAAAGACGAAAAGAGCTATATAGTCATAAACGACTATAAAGCCTTGCGTACTCTTTTTGCTCAACTTCTAAAAGAGATTCAACGTATAAAGAGCGAGGGCGATTTTGCTGCATGCAAAGCACTTGTTGAGGGTTACGGAGTGAAGGTAAACAAAGAGCTACACGCTGAGGTACTAAATCGCTACGCAGCACTTAACCTTGCGCCATACAGTGGTTTTGTAAATCCCAAATTCTCTCCAATCTACGACGGAGATAAAATAAGCGACATAAAGATCTCATACCCCGATAACTATACTGATCAAATGTTAGAATATTCAACAAATTACAGTATAAAATAACTTAGAAACTTTTAAAAACAAAAGGCACGACGTGCTAATATATGCTATGAAGACATTTTTAAGAATATTTCATTTTGCACATCCAATTGCCAAATATGCAATTCCATACTCAATATTTGTGTTTATTCACGCTGTGTTTAATGTATTGAACTTTGCACTTATAATACCAATTCTAACCACACTTTTTGATGGGAATCAAATGCAGATAGCAGTGACACAGATGCCATCTTTTTCGCTATCAGCATCAACACTTCAAGACTACCTCAAATACTTTATCTTCAAAGAATTTGGAGCCGACTACTCCATTCGCGATGTGCTTGTATTTATCAGTAAAGTGATTGTGGCATCGGTGCTAATAAGTAATTTTGCGCGTTTTGCAGCACAGAAAATAATGGAGAATTTTAGAATACACACACTCCAAAATTTGCGCGACGCTCTATTTTCAAATGTGATGAAACTCAACGTTAGATTTTTCAACAACGAACGTAAAGGCGACATTCTATCCAAACTATCATCCGACATAACAATGGTGCAATATTGCGTCACCAACACGCTGCAAGTTGCATTTAAAGAGCCTGCTCTTATCATATCATATTTTGTGGCATTAGTGGCAATATCGGTTGAACTCACGCTATTCACCCTACTATTTCTTCCACTTACGGCAGGTGTGATAGGATTTATAGTAAAACGTCTACGTAAATCAGCGAAAATTGGGCAAGAATCGCTTGGCGAGATGATTAGCATAGCCGAAGAATCTCTCTCAGGAATGAAAGTTGTGAAGGCATATGGCGTTACCGATTATGTGGTTAATAAATTCAAACGTCAAGACACCCGATACTCAAATATAATGCGCTCCATGGCAACACGCCAGCAGCTTGCATCGCCTATGTCAGAATTTTTAGGGGTGTCGGCAGTTGCCGTTATACTAATCTATGGCGGTGGATTGGTGGTTGAAGGATCGCTCGACGCAGGAGCATTCATTGCCTACATTGCAATGTTTTCGCAAATCACACGCCCTGCACGTGCCATAACCGACGCTTTTAGCACTATTCATCAAGGGTTAGCAGCTGCCGACAGAGTGATAGAACTAATCGACATGAAACCTGAGGTTAGCGACGATGAGTCGTCATTAATAATGGATTTCAAAGATAAGATAGAATTTAAAGATGTACGATTCCGCTACGACGACAACGAGGTGATAAAAGGCATTAACTTCGAGATCAAAAAAGGTGAAACTGTGGCTCTCGTTGGAAGTTCCGGGGGAGGCAAAAGCACTATTGCTGATCTGATACCGCGTTTTTATGATGTCACTGAAGGCGCAATACTCATCGACGGCATAGACATAAAAGATTATAAGTTATCGTCAATACGTGCAGGCATGGGCATAGTGTCGCAAGATGTGGTGCTTTTCAACGATACAATCGAACAAAACATTGCTCTTGGAAAGATTGGATCTTCACATGAAGAGGTAGTGAAAGCGGCAAAAGTTGCAAATGCTCACAACTTTATAGAAGAGTCGCAAGATGGCTACAACACAAACATAGGCGACCGCGGTGCCAAACTATCGGGCGGACAACGACAACGACTAAGCATAGCAAGAGCCATACTGAAAAACCCTAGCATCTTAATTCTTGATGAGGCAACTTCTGCCCTCGACACTGAGAGTGAGAAACTAGTTCAAGAAGCACTAACGTCACTTCTAAAAGATAGGACATCACTTGTGATAGCGCATAGATTAAGCACCATACAACATGCCGACAGAATAATCGTTATAGATGGAGGAAAGATAGCCGAAAGCGGAACACACAGCCAGCTTCTAAAACAAGACGGCATTTACAAACGTCTTATAGATATGCAACAAGTTGATTAACGAAAACAAGCAACCATGCAAAAGTTAATTTTAAGAGTATTGCTACTGCTAATGCTGCCAATAGGAGCAAATGCACAACGTCTGATTTACAATGAGAAAGCCCCTAAAATTGAGGGAAAAGAGATCATTACCGGAGCTAAAGCCATAAAAGATCGCCCAACCTACATCGACTTTTTTGTTCTTGACTCACCTCAAAATGATGAGCAACTAAAAATGTTGGAGAAAATATCTAATATCTACAACAATCAAATGAACTTTATTCTAATATCAAAAGATAGTAAAGAGGAGCTCATGAAATTTTTTGAGGGAAAGAATCCGAGCTACACAGTATTACTAGACCTAGACGGAAGAACATTCAAAAATTATAATATAAAATTTATTCCATTTTCAGTATTGATAGACAAGAAAGGAGTTTTCATTTGGCAAGGAAAAAACTCAACAATAACAGGATCAATTTTGGATCAAGTATTAAAATAATTATTTACAATTATTGGTGTCCGGTAAAATTTCAAATGTAGTACGTAATCGTGTGATTTACTTTTGTTTATAGCACGTTTATGAACTATGGCGATTGGAAATTTTATCTATGACATCAATATCTACTAATTTTAAAATAATGAAAAACATTAAACTAATACTCTCATCAATTTCCGTTATCTTATTGAGTACAATTATGGATGGCAACCTTAATGCACAGGTGTCATTCGGTAAATCTCAACTCATCAACGATGGATGGAAATTTTCTCTTCTTGATCATAAAAACGGAGCAGACAGCACATTAAACGATAAACGTTGGCAGAATGTGGATCTTCCTCACGACTGGAGTGTTAAAGGTCAGTTAAGCCCGACACTTGCTAGCTGCACAGGCTTTCTACCAGGGGGAATAGGTTGGTATCGTAAAAGTATAGATATTGATGCTGCATGTCAAGGCAAAGAGCTATTCCTCTATTTTGAAGGGGTCTACAATCGTAGCGAGGTCTATATCAATGGGCACTTGCTTGGAAAACGTCCAAATGGGTATATCTCATTCATGTACAATATTACGCCTTATGTAAACTATAATGCCCCCAACTATATTGCCGTTCGCGTAGATCACAGCAAATCTTCCGACTCACGATGGTACACCGGATCGGGCATATATCGTAATGTTTGGCTTGTAAGTTCAAATCCGTTGCACATATCTGAGTGGGGCGTTAATGTGTCGGCAAAAGATGTAAGCCAGAAACAAGCAACAGTAGACGTGGCGGTTGATATTGAAAACAACACTAAACAATCAGCTAAAATAGTTGTTCGAGGTCTTCTCGTATCACGCGATGGCAGTGTTGCTGCACAATATGCGAAGAAAGTGGAACTTAAATCGGGAGCAAAAACAACGGTCACCACCGATTTAAAAGTTACCAATCCGCAATTATGGAGTTTAGATAACCCAAATCTCTACACACTAAAAACCACAATCACCGAAGGTAAAGAGACGATAGACCAAAGTAATATTACAACTGGAATACGTAAATATACTTTTGACCCAAATAAAGGATTTGCCTTAAACGACAAATTTATGAAGATAAAAGGCGTATGTATCCATCATGATGCAGGCGTGCTGGGTTCGGCGGTGCCACGTGAGGTTTGGGAGCAACGCCTTAAAACATTAAAAAGCATCGGTGTAAATGCCATACGCACAAGCCACAACCCACAGTCACCAGATCTATATGCACTATGTGATGAACTTGGAATGTTGGTGATGAACGAGGCATACGATGAATGGGAATTTGCAAAGAGAAAATGGGTTGAGGGATGGAACAAAGGCACTCCTAGCTTTCAAGGTAACTTCGATTACTTTGAACAGTGGGGCGAGAAAGATCTAGCCGACATGATACGTCGTGACCGAAACCACGTGTCAATCTTCGCTTGGAGCATTGGCAACGAAGTAGACTACCCTAACGACCCCTATTCGCATCCTGTGTTGGATGGTAAAAGCGGAGGTTTCACCCAACCTATATTCGGTGGCTATAAGAAAGATGCACCCGATGCTATGCGTCTTGGCGTGATAGCAAAAAAATTAGCTGCTGTGGTTCGCCGCTACGACACCTCACGCCCCGTGACAGCAGGCCTAGCTGGTGTTGCGATGTCGAATCAAACAGAATATCCTGCTGCTCTAGACATAGCAGGCTACAACTACACCGAGAGCATGTACCAGAAAGATCACAAGCAATATCCAAATCGTGTGATCTATGGTAGCGAAAATCGTCACGACATTCAAGCATGGCAAGCTGTAATCAACAATGAGTATATCTTCGGTCAGTTTCTATGGACAGGGATAGATTATCTTGGAGAATCTGGAGCATGGCCATCAAGAGGATTTTATTCAGGACTATTAGATTTTGGTGGATCAATAAAACCTCGTGGCTATTTTCGTCAATCGCTATGGACAGATAAACCAATGGCATATCTAGGCACATATCCAACTCCAGGTCATGGTAACTCTGCTCA
>JAVVZN010000002.1:0-19826 GCA_036650555.1 Rikenellaceae bacterium | reverse complement strand
CCAGCATTTTATTACCACTCTTTTTGTACTCTTTCTCCGATGATTTTTGAGCTGTAGTCCACTACTATCTCGGCAAATCATCGAAAAATAGCCTCAAAAATAGCAGTAATAAAATTTTGAAAACAAATTAAAACAGCTTATAATTATACTAGTAACAAAATTTATACAACGACAATTATCGCAAATCTACAAATTTTATTGTATCTTTACAATTAAATAAATATCTTTACGTTTTGTAATAAACCTCAAGCAAACACTCAATGAAAATCAAGATATTATGGGTAGATGATGAAATTGAACTTCTGAAACCCCACATTCTTTTCCTCGAAAGTAAAGGTTATTGCATCGAAACATGCAACAATGGTTACGATGCGATTGAAGCCTTGGCAAACGATAAATTCGATCTTGTTATTCTTGATGAGATGATGCCAGGTATGACAGGATTAGAAACCCTGCCTAAGGTTAAAGACATTGCCCCCACAACTCCGGTGGTCATGGTTACAAAAAGTGAAGAAGAGAATATCATGAATAAAGCAATCGGATCTAAGATTGCCGACTATCTAATTAAGCCAGTAAACCCAAATCAAGTGTTGCTTTCCATCAAGAAAAATGTGATGAGCCAGCAGCTTGTAAGCGAGCAAAGTAGTTCTGATTACCGCAGTGAGTTTGGTGCTATAAGCCAGTTGCTTGGTAGCGCACGAAAATTTGAAGATTGGATCACCATCTACAAAAAGATAGTGAGTTGGGATATGGAGCTAGGTGGCTCGTATGATTACAGCATAAAAGAGGTTTTGGATTCTCAAAAGAACGAGGCAAATAATCAATTTGCAAAATTTATCAAATCGTCTTATGAAGATTGGTTTAAAGATAAAGTGCTTGATAAGCCTATCATGTCGCATACTTTAATGCGTAATAAGGTTTTCCCATTACTAGAGAAAAATAAAAAAACCACATTTCTGCTTATCGACAACTTTCGCTACGATCAGTGGTGTTCTATTCGATCACTCACACAAGGATCGTTCGAACTTACAACTGAAGATTTTTATTGCAGTATTCTCCCAACCGCCACACAATATGCTAGAAATGCCTTATTCGCCGGTTTAACCCCTTTGGCAATAGAAAAAATAATGCCAAGTCTTTGGTTAAACGATAATCAAGATGGTGGTAAAAACCAATACGAAGAGGAATTTTTAAAGCGTCAAATGCAGTCGTTAGGTGTCAATGCAAAGTTGAGTTTTGATAAGCTAATTCGCCCAGAGGCTGGCAAAAAATTGCTTGAAAACATCTCTAAAGTTACTAGTGCTGACTTCTCAGTTATCATATATAATTTCCTTGATATTTTATCGCATGCTCGCACCGATACCGAAATTATTCGTGAGTTGGCAGACGATGAGGCGGCTTTCCGTTCTCTGACTAGATCGTGGTTTGAACACTCTGACCTATGGGAGCTTATGAAACAGTTGCGCGACAAAGGTCACACAATCATCATCACCTCCGATCATGGTACTGTGCATGTAGACAATGCCGTTAAGGTGATTGGCGATAAAGAAACCTCAACAAACTTACGATACAAAACAGGTAAAAGTTTGAATTATCAATCAAAAAATATATTCTCAATTACTGAACCTCAAAAGGTTGGCTTGCCAAAGTCATCTATCTCATCGAGTTATATTTTCGCTTGTAACAATGATTTTCTTGCCTACCCAAACAATTTCAACCATTTTGTGAGGTATTATAAAAATACTTTCCAACATGGAGGCATCTCTATGGAGGAGATGATAGTGCCGTTTATAGTTTTAAACCCAAGATAGATATAAAATGAAATACAACTTTACTGCTCATAACCTTGACGATTTGGCCTTCATTGCTCAAGATATAATGGATATTATACATGATAATGCTGAGTCGAATATTGTGCTCTTCTATGGCGAAATGGGGGCTGGTAAAACCACATTAATTCGTAAAATGTGCGATGCAGCTCAAGTCACCGACACTGTGACAAGCCCAACTTTTGCAATCATAAATGAATACGAAATCCCCGATGGTAAAACCATATTCCATTTTGATTTCTATCGTATTGAGTCTTTGAATGAGGTTTATGATTTGGGCTATGATGAATATTTTTATAGCGGTAATCTTTGTTTTATTGAGTGGCCTGAGAAAATTGAACCTATATTAAAAGCTTGTGAATCAACGCTTAAGATGCTTAAAATATCAATTCGCGTAAATGATAATGATGCTCGTGACATTCAGTTAGAACTTCGCTAGCTAGCGCTTGTAGTAGTTTATTACTTCGTATATCACTAAGCCTAATCTTTCAACGTCTTCGGTCATATATTTTTTGTAATTTTCGTATAAGTATTCATTCATAGAGACATCTATAAGTGTTGTGTAATTTTTTATTAGTTTGCCATCTACTGTAAATTCAACGTCTATCGCATTGCCTTTCCCATCTTTTGAGTATTCATACTCCATACCTTCTGTATGGATTTCTTTGCCACGTTTATTTACAGGCACTGCATTGTATATATCTCTAAGCATGTCTCTTAATGCGTTGTAAGACATCTTCACTTTAAAATGGTAGTTTTTGTAAGGCTCAATATTGTACAGGTCTTCTAGTGTCATATTGCCTTTTTTCTGTATCTTCTTTCCTATCCCATGTAGGTTGTATATTGCAACTTTTGAACGGTTTCTACTCAGCATCGAATTGCATAATAATCGTGCTAAACCGTCGATATTTAGGTCATTATCGTTGTATCCGATTATTTTGCTAAAATCATTTCTCGATTTAATTTCATCTACAATCGTTTGAAAATTTTCGTCCGTAGCATAGTCATCTAAGTTTTCAAGATGGTTTTTACAGATAATCCCACCTTTTTTATTAAACCATACCTCTGTTACACCCGCATATTCTAGCCTACTCCCCGCGTGTGTAACTACTACCCCATAAAACTCTTTTTGTTCCTTATTTGCCGTGTGTGAGTGCCCTCCAATGATTAAATTTATCTCTGGCACTTTGCTGCATATTATAGAATCTGTTTCTTCGCCGCAATGTGAAAGAGTGATAAACATATCGGCTTTTGCACCGAGTGATTTAAATTGTTTAGCTAATACAACAGGATCTTCAAAGCCTAAATTATCAAGCTTTGAAACGCAAGCTGTGGTGCGATGAGTGGTCTTATCGACATTCAGCAGCCCTAAAAGAGCTATTTTCCAGTCTCCGATTTTAATAAATGTGTATGGTTCTGGCTCTTCAAGTATGTTGTTACCAGAAATATTTGCACAAATAATTTTGAATTGTGCGTATTTTATATTGTCGTTGAGTGTCAGTTGGCCATAGTCAAAAGAGTGATTTCCAAGCGTTGCAGCATCATAACTGAGGTGGTTCATCAGTTCGATCATAGGTTTGCCAGGCATATAGGCGTAGTCTACATGTGCATTTCCTGTCCATTGATCACCGGCATCGACCAGTAGCACATTCTTATTTTCTTGTCGTTTGCGGTTTACTAGTGTGGCAAGCTTTGGTATTTGATCTATTGCTGCGTGGATGTCGCACGTAGAAATGATCACTAAATCTGCCTTCCTCTTAATATCTTCGCTATTATCACCATAATCCATTTTAGCTGAGCAGCTAATGAAGGTTATGGATAATATTATAATAAAATTTCTGTAAAGTTTCATGATATGACTATTTGATATTCAAAAGTACAATTTTTTATTTCTTTATATGAAAAAATCGAATAAAAAAAAGGACAACTTTTAAAGTTGTCCTTTTAGTAGCGGAGAGAGGACTCGAACCTATGACCTTTGGGTTATGAGCCCAACGAGCTGCCAACTGCTCCACTCCGCGATATTGTTTGACGGTGCAAAGGTACGAAATAAATGTTATTATCCAAACTTAATTTCTTATATTTAAATATTTATTTTTCACATACGCGCAACATGTTGCTGGTCAGCATATTACTCCAATAGTAAAAATAATGATATTGTTGTAAAAATTGCTAATTCCAAAAATGCGAAAAATTTGCCGCTATTATTAAACGAGTGTGTGTTCGCCTTCAAATATGCTGAAATTTTACCAGAAAAAATGGCGACTAAACTAAATATTGTGAGAGCAATTCCTATTAAAATTACAAATAATAATATTGATTCTAAAATAGGACTTTTCTCCATGTTCATAAATTGAGGAAATAATGAAAGAAAAAATATTAAAGTCTTCGGATTTGTCAAGTTCATTATTATGCCTCTAATGTAAGGATTGTACCCGACTCCATTTTTTAATTCAAAATTGTCATTTGTAGTTTTGCTGTTTTTGTATGCAGCCCTGACGCTTGATATTCCAATAAACATTAGATAGCACACACCAAAATATTTAACAGCTATATTTAACCACTCTATCCTAGAAATTATTAATCCAAGTCCAGTTAAAACAATTATTGAATAGACGGCAAGCCCAGTTGATAATCCGCATGCAATCTTCACCCCATTTTTTACTCCGTTTTTGATGCTCTCTGTTAAAACAAATATAATGTCGGGTCCCGGCATTAATACTAGCATTGTCCACATAATGCTAAATTCCCATAAACTCATCTTTACATATTTAATGTTCCACGTGGAACACAATTATCATTATCTCTATGTTTGTTCCACGTGGAACAAATTTCTACCTTCCGAAGAATATAAGCAACACATTTATGTCTGCTGGAGAAACTCCCGGTATGCGCGATGCTTGTCCGATAGTTGATGGTTTTATTCTTGTGAGTTTCTGTCTTGATTCAATAGATAATGATGTTATTTCATTGAAATTTGTTGTTGGCTGGATTTTTATGTTTTCTAACCGTGAAAGTTTTTCGGCAATAAGCTTCTCTCTTTCTATGTAGCCACTGTACTTTATCGCTATTTCAACCTCTTCGGTCACATATTTATCAATATTTCTGGTCAGAATTAGGTCGGAAAGCTCGCTAATCACAGGAATTAGCTGGTTTATCGTGATTTCATTGCGAGAAATTATGTCGATTAACTTGCGTTTTTGGGTTATTGGTGATGAATTTATCGACTCTAAATAAGGATTTATAATTGATGGAAGTACTGAAAAATTTGCTACAAAATCTGATAAAATATTAATTGACTCAATTTTTTTCTGCAATTGATCAAATCTGTTTTGATCTGCTAACCCAATTGCGTGTGATAAGGCGGTCAAACGTAGATCTGCGTTATCTCCGCGTAGCAAAATACGATGTTCGGCTCGGCTTGTGAACATTCTATATGGTTCATCCACTCCTTTTGTTACTAAATCGTCGATCAAAACCCCTATGTAGGCTTGATCTCGGAGTAAAACTAGCTCTTCTTTCCCATTAATTCTAAGATGCGCATTGATAGCGGCCATCATTCCTTGTGCTGCCGCCTCCTCGTAGCCAGTGGTGCCATTAATTTGCCCTGCAAAATATAATCCTTTCAAGGCTTTTGTTTCTAAGGTGTGGTAAAGTTGTGTTGGTGGAAAATAGTCGTATTCTATGGCGTAGCCTGGGCGAAAGAAGTGTGTGTTTTCAAATCCTTCTATCTTCGAGAGTGCGCTAAATTGGATGTTCCATGGTAATGATGAAGAAAATCCATTCAAATAGTACTCGTTTGTGTCGAAACCTTCTGGCTCTAAAAATAGTTGATGCTCCTCTTTTGAGGCAAATGTTCGTAATTTGTCTTCAATACTAGGGCAATATCGAGGTCCTATCCCCTTTATTGTTCCATTAAATAGCGGAGAATCTGCAAAACCTACGCGAAGAGAATCATGAACTACTTTAGATGTAAAGACTGTATAGCATGGAAGTTGCTTCTTTACAGGTTCTATTTCGTTGAGATATGAAAATTTTGATGGCTCTTCGTCGCCATCTTGTATGCTCATCTTCGAGAAATCAATTGTTTTTCCATCTATCCTTGCGGGTGTTCCAGTCTTCATTCTTCCAACAGAAAATCCTATGGATTTAAGCTGATCACTAATTCCAATGGATGCCATATCGCCCGATCTGCCGCCAACTGTTGTGGCGCGTCCAACATGAATTTTACCATTGAGAAATGTTCCGTTAGTTAGTATAACAGCTTTCGACTCAAACGTAATGCCAAGCCTTGTGACAACACCACACACTACCCCATCGGTTATTATCAATGATATTGCCTCATCTTGCCATATATATACATTTTCCATCGACTCTAGTTGCGCTCTCCAAAGTAATGAAAATTTATTTTTATCGCATTGCGCACGTGGGCTCCACATTGCTGCCCCTTTCGATCTGTTAAGCATGCGAAATTGTATGGTTGATCGGTCGGTGACGATGCCCATATAGCCTCCAAGCGCATCTATCTCTCTGACTATCTGTCCTTTAGCTACTCCGCCTACTGCTGGATTGCACGACATTTGCGCAATTTTGGTCATATCCATTGTGATAAGGAGCACGCTCGAACCTAAATTGGCAGCAGCGGCGGCAGCCTCACAACCTGCGTGGCCTGCCCCAACCACAATTATGTCATAATTGAATTTCATCTATTCTAATAATAAAACAGCTTCTAAGAAGCTCCTCAAAAAAAGTGATAATTATTTTATTTATCTTTTAGTATGAGCGATAGTTTTTCCAGATTGATATTCTCATTTTCTCTCATAATCTTCTGATCTTTAGGTTGTTTGTCTTTTAAGCCTATTAAATGGAGGGTGCCGTGAATAATTATACGGTGCAATTCGTTTAGAAAATCCACCCCGAACTCTTTTGCATTTGAACGCACAGTGTCGATACTAATCATTAAATCACCTGAAAGAGTGCCATTTTCGCTATAATCAAAAGTGATTATATCTGTGTAGTAGTCGTGTTTTAGATATTGTCGATTTATCTCTAATATCTTCTCATCTGAGCAGAATACCACTGAAATATCGCCGCATTTCATCGCGTGGCTACATATCATCTCTTTTATGAAAGAGGCTAAAATTCGCTTGTTTTTGCAGGCAAATTTTATATCTGTTGAACTGAATGTAACAGCCATTATATTTTATATTATGTTAGAAAACGTATTTAAAAGTTTTATAGTTTTAACCATTGTTCTGGATCAAGTGGCGTTGTTTCTTTCCATAGTTCAAAGTGAAAAACAAGGTCGGTATCGCCTTTTGTCATAGAGCCTAATTTTTGACCTGTTTTTATTGTGTCGCCCACTTTTACATCTACATCGGTTAAGTTGGAATAAACACTAATATAATTGCCATGTCGCACCATTATTGAGCTATTCAGCCCTTGGAAAAAGAAGATTTTTACGACCTCTCCCTCAAAAATTGATTTCACTGTGTTTTGTGAGGTGGTGATATTTATTCCGTTGTTCTTTACTTTTACGTTTTTTTGAGTTGGATGCGGTTGCATGCCAAATCCTGAAGTGACAACACCTAAAACAGGTGCAGGAAATTTGCCTTTATTATCGGCAAAATTGTTTGACAGTTTTAGGTCAATCTCTTTGTTGGCTGTGCTTTTGCCTTGTTGGCGTAGGGCCTCCTCCTCTATTATTTTTTGAATTTTATCTTGAAGTTTTGAAATTTGTTGATTTTTCTGTTTTATAGTGGAGTTTATGTTGTCTTCTTGTGATTTCAGTGAACTTAGAATTTTGTTGCTATGTGCCTCATCTGCGGCAAGCGATGCTAGCTCTTTGTTACGGCTGGCAAGTAGCTTTTTGATCTCTGCTTGCTGCTCTTTCAGCGTTTCATTTTTTTGACCTATCTGCTTTTGGGAATTAGCAATATTTTGTGATTTCACTTGAGCAAGCGATGCCACACGCTCCAAATATTTACTACGAAGGTGCATGTCGTAGAATGTAGCAGCTGAAAATATAAAGAGCAGGTAGTTGTTTTGTTTGTAGTCTTTGTAGCCGTTTTTGATCGACACGGCGTAATCTTTCTTTAAATTTACGAGTTCATCGCTTAGTTTTGCAATGGTTTTGTTGTTACCCGAAATGTTTTTTTTGGTGATCGACACTTGTTTGTCGAGGTTTGCCACTATCAATTTTCTATTTTTGATATTGGAACGTATTAGTTGTAATTGTGTGAGTCCGTTTTTTTGCTCGTCTTTATTGGCAAAAAGCATTTTTTTGGAGCGTTCAATCTCTTGTTCTGCCTTTAGTATTTCATCCTTCAACGTTTCGATAGATTGCGAAAAACAAGAGGCAGAACAGAGTATGAAAGTGATAAGTAGCAGTAGACGTTTCAAATTATTAGTTATAATATTGCCTCAAATTGTTGAAGGAAACGAAGGTCGTTTTCAAAATAAAGACGTAGGTCTTTAACTCCAAATTTAAGCATTGAGATACGTTCAACACCCATTCCGAATGCGAAACCGCTATATTTTTTAGAGTCTATACCGCATGATTCAAGCACATTTGGATCAACCATTCCGCAGCCCATGATTTCAAGCCAGCCTGTGTGTTTACATACATTACATCCTTTACCTCCGCATAAGTTACACGAAACATCAACCTCAGCTGAAGGCTCAGTGAATGGGAAATATGATGGACGCATACGAATTTCGGTTGATTCTCCGAACATTTCGCGTGCAAAGTAGAGAATGGTTTGTTTCATATCTGCAAACGACACATTCTCATCAATGAAGAGCCCTTCAACTTGATGGAAAATGCAGTGTGCACGATAAGAAATAGCCTCGTTGCGGAATACCCTACCCGGACAAACCACACGAATGGGCGGTTTTTGGCTTTGCATCACACGCACTTGAATAGATGAGGTGTGTGTACGCAATAAAATATCGGGATTTTTCTCAATGAAGAAGGTGTCTTGCATGTCGCGTGCAGGGTGCTCGGCTGGAAAGTTAAGAGCTGAGAACACATGCCAGTCGTCTTCAATTTCGGGACCATCGGCAATGGTGAATCCTAGGCGCGCAAATATATCAGTGATCTCTTTTTTGACCATTGATATTGGATGGCGTGATCCTATCTCGCCAAAGAGTGAGGGACGAGTGAGATCTTCGGCAGCTGAAAAATCTATCTCATTATTTTCTAAACGCTCTTTCAACTCATTAATTTTGTTGATAGTGGTGTTTTTCAACTCATTAATATCTTTTCCTACCTCACGTTTAATGTCGGCGGAAACACCTTTAAATTCTTCAAAAAGCAGCGTTAGCTCGCCTTTTTTGCCTAGTGTTTTAATACGAAATTCTTCTATTTCCGCCAATGTTTTCGGAGTAAATTCTCTTACGCGGTTTAAAAGATCATCAATACGATTTTTCATCTCTATTTGTTTTCTCTATTGAATAGCTTATATATCTCTTTATCTTTATATTTACTTGCTGATTGTTCTGTGATTTCTATTTTGTTTATCACAACGTTTTGTAGAGGTCGGTCGCTCGAATCGGTTTCAAATTCGGCAATTTTATCAATCACATCCATTCCTTCAACCACATATCCGAATACGGTGTATTTACCATCGAGATGAGGTGTTCCGCCTCTCTTTTTGTAGCTTTCAGCTATCTCGGCAGGTAATTTTGCGCCAACGTTTAGTAGGGAGTCGGTGATCTGGTTTGTGCCGTGAACAAAATAGAAGTGTGAGCCAGAAGAGTTGCGCTCTGGATTTTCATTATCGCCGAGGCGCGCAGCACCTACTGCCCCACGCACATGAAAGTATTGAGGGAGTATTTCAGCTTTTACAACATGATCCGCTCCAGAACTTTCGTAGGTTGAATCAGCGCTGAGGTTGCGAGTGTTCTGATCGCCTGTTTGAATCACAAATCCTTTTATGACACGATGAAACAATATTTTGTTGTAGAAACTGTCAGCAGCCATTTTCATAAAATTTTCTTTATGAAGAGGAGTTTCATTTAGCAGAACAAATTCTATAATGCCCTGATTAGTATCTATCTTAGCTACTGTAACTTCTTTGTTTGAACTTGAGCAACCAGAACAAACAGATATTAAAATCATGATTAAAAGAAGTGAATTAATGGATAATTGCAATTTTTTCATATCTTTGGGCTTTAATGAATAAATGATTTTAGCAAGCAAAATTAGACATTTTTTATCGTAAAAACAAACACATATTTGTTTGACAATACATAAATGGAAAATATGAAACAGATATTTGAGAAACTTACACTTATTTTAATATTACTTTCGGTTTTTCTACCAAAAGCAAATGCACAGAAAGTAGGAGTCGTTTTAAGTGGCGGCGGAGCTAAGGGGTTGTACCATATTGGAATACTAAAAGCGTTGGAAGACAACGATATACCAATCGACTATATTGCAGGAACATCTATGGGTTCGATAGTTGGAGGCATGTATGCCTCAGGCATGTCGCCCGATGAAATGCTAACTATCTTTCGATCTAATGAGATTTCGGTTTGGTTGTCGGGTAAGATTGAAGATCGTTACCAATATTTTTATAAAAAACCAGATCCAAATGGGTCAATGGTTTCGTTCGATGTGAATCTTAAAAAGATTATGGAACGAAAACGTAATCCCAATTTGCAAGACAATGATGATCGTGCCGCAATAATAAATTTTAATGAGCAGAGAGCAGCCCATTTTTCATCGCTTATCTCATCTGTTCAGCTCGACCTTGCCATGCTCAAATATTTCTCTTCTCCAACTGCCGCAGCACGAAACAATTTCGACTCATTGTTTGTGCCGTTTCGTTGTGTGTCGGTGAATATTATTAGGCGTGAAGAATACCTATGGAAAAATGGTGATCTAGGTAAGGCTATTCGTTCGTCGATGGCTATACCTCTTGTGTTTAAGCCTATAATAGTGGATAGCATGATGATGTACGATGGAGGTATTCTGAATAATTTTCCATGGAAAGAACTCAATGCTGATTTTAATCCCGATGTTATCATTGGAGGTATTTGCACTGGTGGAAAGATTGATCCATCGTCTATTACAGGTCAGATTGAGTTGCTTACAATGAGTAAAACCGACTACAACCTTCCTGATAGCGTGGGAGTGAAGATCAGCCGTAATGTTGATATTGGCATGTTGGATTATGCAAAGGTTGATTATGCCGTTGCTCTTGGTTATGAAGATGCAATGAAGCTTATTCCGCAGATTAAAGAGCGTGTGAAGAGGCGTGTCAGTGGCGAAGACATAGCCTCACGACGTCTGAAATTCCAAGAAAAATGTCCGTCGCTGATATTTGACGATATTGATATAATGGGGCTTACACCTCATCAAGTGGAATATGTTGAGAGTCAGTTGCAGATAGACAGAAATAAAGCTATTGACTTTGAGAGTTTTAAAAGTGAATATTTCAAAATAGTGTCGGGTGGAATGGTCGATGGCGATTTTCCAACAGCTATCTATAATCCCGAAACGGGATATTACAAAATCAACATGAGTATGACTGCCAGATCTAGTTTCAAAGCTATGGCAGGAGTCAATATCTCATCTGCCAATATCAATGAGGGTTACCTTAGCTTTCAGTACTCTAAAACAGGAAGGATAAGTTCAACGCAAACCCTATCTGGTTATCTTGGCAACTTTTATTCGTCGGCTAACTTCTCAACTCGTTATAATTTCTACGGTCGTCGGCAGCCGTTCTACATAAGTAGCAACCTCAACTACTCTTTCTTCGATTATGGTCGTGGCAACAACCAGCGTTACTCTTATGGTAATCGCGCTTTTGATTATTCGCGACTTAACGGCTACTACTTTGATGCTGCAATAGGCATGCCTGTTGAACGTTTGTCCAAACTAGAACTTCGTTATGCTATGGGGCGTGATATTTACAAATTCGACCCAATAAACATGTCAATGCCAAATTTAAGCCCTCATAAGAGTAATTTTGGATACATCACAGCCAACCTTTCTCTCAGTCGCAACTCTTTGAACTACACCACCTACCCTATCAGAGGCTTGCAACAGTCAATAACTGCTTTAATAACATATAGCGATGAGAAATTTCGACATGGCCTAACCGTTGGTGGTTTAACGCCACCTAACGTAAAGAGAAAAGATTTATGGTTTGGTGGTTCTTTCTATCGTGATGATTATTACCCGGTGGTAAACCATTTCTCTATTGGCTACACCCTGCAAGCTATCTACACAAACATGCCATCACAAGCCAATGAATATGGCACAAAATTGATAGCTCCAGGCTTCTACCCTACCGAACACTCAAAAACATTGTTTCTGCCTGATTTTCATAATGCGTCGTTTGCAGCAGTTGGCATAAAACCAACTATTGAATGGAATGACAACATATATCTAAAAACAGAGGCGTTTGTCTATTTTCCAGATCTTACCAATTACAAAGCCATTTCAGACCGTTTAAAATACATAATCTCATCGTCGATAGTTTACCAATCTCCTATCGGACCTGTAAGTTTAAACTATTCGCACTACGATATTAAAGGCATGGCAAAAGATTATTTCACATTTAATATTGGATTAATTATGTTCAACAAGAGAGGGATTAAATATTTTTAAGTTATCTTTGTAAATTAAGAAGCTGTTTGAATTTCTAAAAACTGACAAATTTTTTGATAATGCTGAAAAATAAATTATTTGATTTTGCTGCTGAAAGTAGTGTTAAAAAATATATAAAAGGCACTTTACATCCCATTGAAGTGGGAATGAAAGAGCTAACTCTTCAAAACAACGAAACAGTGTTGCTTTACGACACCACAGGTGTTTATGGTGAGTCGGATCATGTGGTGCAGACTGCAAAAGGAATAAAAAAGCTGCGCCAAGAGTGGATCGAAAAGAGAATCGAAGCTGATGGCGGAGTAAAAACACAGCTCTGGTATGCACGTCATGGCGTTATTACTCATGAAATGGAGTATGTAGCTATTCGTGAATCATTGGGCGCAGAGTCTTGCATCACCCCGGAGTTTGTGCGTAAGGCTGTGGCAGAAGGTCGTGCAATAATCCCTGCTAATCGTTGTCACAGCGAAACCGAACCTATGATCATCGGTCGCGATTTCTTTGTTAAAGTAAATGCTAATATTGGTAATTCATCGCTCGGATCGTCTATTGATGATGAGGTTGAGAAGGCGTTATGGTCTATTCGTTGGGGCGCCGACACAGTGATGGATCTATCAACAGGAAAAGATATTCATGCCACTCGTGAGGCTATCCTACGCAATGTGCCAGTTCCGATTGGCACTGTGCCACTTTATCAAGCACTCGAAAAGGTGAAAGGTAAGGTTGAAGATTTGTCGTGGGAGGTTTACCGTGAAACTCTTTTGGAGCAATGTGAGCAAGGTGTAGACTACTTCACTATCCATGCAGGCATACTGCAAAAACATGTGCCAGATGCAGTGAAACGCGTCACAGGCATCGTTTCGCGTGGTGGATCTATAATGGCAAAATGGATGTCGATTAACAATGCTGAGAATTTCCTATACACGCATTTTGAAGATATATGTGAGATATTAAAGAGATATGATGTGGCATTTTCTCTTGGCGACGGGCTTCGTCCGGGTTCTATTGCCGATGCAAACGACGCTGCTCAGTTTGGCGAACTTACCGTGCTTGGTCAGCTTGCAAAAGTGGCTTGGAAACACGATGTGCAAGTCATCATTGAAGGTCCGGGGCATGTGCCAATGAATAAGATTAAAGAGAATATGGATCTGCAAGAGAAGTTGTGCGATGGGGCTCCCTTCTACACCTTAGGTCCTCTAGTTAGCGATATAGGGGCTGGTTATGATCATATTACCTCTGCAATAGGTGGGGCAATGATTGGTTGGTGGGGCACTGCAATGTTGTGCTACGTCACAGCAAAAGAGCATTTGAGCTTGCCAAATCGCGATGATGTACGTGAGGGAGTGGTCACCTACAAGCTCGCTGCGCATGCTGCCGATCTTGCAAAAGGTCATCCTAGTGCTTCTGAGCGTGATTTGCAGATGAGCCGTGCTCGCTACGATTTCCGTTGGCGTGATCAGTTCAATCTATCGTTAGATCCTGAGCGTGCTCGTAAATTTCACTTCGAGATGATAAAAGAACAAGGAAAAGATAATGAGTTTTGTTCGATGTGTGGACCAAACTTCTGTGCTATGAGAATTACAAAATCAATAAAATAATATATAAACACAATGAACTTTGTAGAAGAGCTAAAATGGCGAGGCATGATTCAAGATATTATGCCGGGTGTCGAAGAGCAGTTAAAAAAAGAGATGACCACGGCTTATGTTGGGATTGACCCTACTGCCGATTCACTTCATATCGGTCATCTTGTCAGTATTATGATACTCAAACATTTCCAGGCATGCGGACACAAACCTGTTGTGCTCGTAGGTGGAGCCACAGGCATGATCGGTGATCCTTCTGGAAAATCATTAGAGCGTAATTTGCTCGATGAAACAACTTTGCGACACAATCAAGCAGGGTTAAAACAACAACTCAGTCACCTAATTGATTTTGATAGCGACGCTCCAAATGCTGCTATTATGGTGAACAACTATGATTGGATGAAAGAGCAATCATTTTTGGGTTTCATACGTGATATAGGCAAACTTATCACCGTGAACTATATGATGGCAAAAGACTCGGTCAAAAAGCGTTTTTCCGGGGAAGGTGACGGCATGTCGTTTACCGAATTTACATATCAATTGGTGCAAGGTTTCGACTTTTTGCATCTTTACGAAACAATCAACTGCAAAATTCAGATGGGTGGATCGGATCAGTGGGGAAATATCACCACAGGAACCGAATTAATTCGTAGAAAAGCAGGCGGTGAGGCGTGGGGCATAACATGTCCGCTTATTAAAAAAGCCGACGGAACAAAATTCGGTAAGACAGAATCAGGAAATATATGGCTTGACAAACGCTACACCTCAGCCTACAAGTTTTATCAATTTTGGTTGAATGTGAGCGACGAGGATGCAGAGCGATATATCAAAATATTCACTATGATGGATATTAGAACCATAGCCGACATAATTGAAACCCATAAAGCAGCACCGCACGAACGTGCATTGCAAAAGGCATTAGCTAAAGAGGTTACGGTGATGATACATTCAGAGGAAGACTACGAAAAAGCCGTTGAAGCATCGCAAATATTGTTTGGAGGAGCCACTTCTGATGCTCTAAAGAAACTTGATGAGCAAACTCTATTGCAGGTTTTTGAAGGTGTCCCTCAGTTTGAAATATCAAAAGATGAACTCTCGGCAGGCATTCCTTTCTCTGTGTTGTGTGGAGAAAAATGTAAGGTATTTGCATCAAAAGGAGATCTACGCCGATTGGTACAAGGTGGTGGTATTGCTTTAAATAAAGAGAAAGTCGAAAACTGTGATATGGTTGTAGATAGCAGCAATCTTATTGCAGATAAATACCTTCTTGTGCAAAAAGGAAAGAAGAATTACTTCCTAATTATTGTTGTTGAATAAAAATTCAACTCTCAGAAAAATAGGAGCTGCACAGCAATCTAATATTGCTTGAAAACCTCCGTTTAACAAATGCGGGCGACCAAAAGGTCACCCGCATTTTTGCAGCACTGAAAGTGCGTATTTTTACCATTATATCTAAATTTATCTGACTACAATTTTCGCGATACTCTCTGCAATTCTCTCCCCATCAACTGCCGACGACACTATTCCACCTGCGTAGCCTGCGCCTTCTCCGCATGGAAATAGATTTGATAGCTGTGGATGTGCCATGGTGTCTTTGTCGCGCGGGATACGCACCGGTGATGATGTGCGCGACTCCACCCCTAAGATCATAGCTTCAGAACTCACAAAACCCTTCATTTTATTGTTGAACTCGGTGAAGCCTAGGCGTAGAGAGGTTGCCATGAATTTAGGCATCCAATCGTGCATATTTCCGGGTGTGACCCCAGGATGGTATGACACTTTTGATGATGATTGAGAGGTTTTCCCCGACACAAAGTCGTTCAGACGCTGAGCAGGAGCTATTTGCATGCCTCCACCTGCCGCAAAAGCAGCTTGCTCAAACATACGTTGAAATTCTAACCCTGCCAGTACTCCATGTTTAGGAACTAGATCGGCAAAATCTGACTCGCGAATCTCTGTTACTATGCCTGAGTTAGCGAAAATAGAATTTCTACCCGATGGCGACATGCCATTTACAACACACTCCCCTGCTGCTGTTGATGCAGGAACAATAAATCCTCCGGGACACATGCAGAATGAATATACACCACGTCCAGCAGCTTGAGTCACTAGTGAGTAGGTTGCAGGAGGAAGGTATGGTCCGCGGTCGTTTATTTTGTATTGTATTTTATCTATCACAGCTTGTGGATGCTCCACACGTACGCCCATTGCAAATGGTTTTGCCTCCATCAATATTTTATGATGGTATAGCATTTGGTAAATATCACGTGCTGAGTGTCCTGTGGCAAGAATTACGGCGTTTGTAGCGATCTTTTCGCCGCTTGATAGCACCACCTCTTTCACCTTCTCTGAGTCAATTATAAGGTCGGTCACCTTGGAATTGAAGTGTAGTTCGCCTCCTGAGGAGAGAATTGTTTGGCGTATGGCTGAGATTATGTTTGGTAGTTTTTCTGTGCCTATATGAGGATGTGACTCGTAAAGGATGTCGTCTGAGGCGCCATGAATATTGAATATCTCTAATATACGACGGCTGTTTCCTCTTTTCTTAGAGCGAGTGAATAGCTTTCCGTCGGAATAAGTGCCTGCTCCACCCTCTCCAAAACAATAGTTAGACTCTTCGTTTAGAGGATGATTGCGGTTTATTGCAGCTATGTCGTGTTTACGAGAAGAAACATCTGCGCCACGCTCTAAAATTATAGGTTTGTAACCCAGTTCTATAAGGCGTAATGCAGCAAAAAGACCGCCTGGTCCGCTACCTATTATCACAATAGGAGTGCCATTCGACACATCGTCCCAATGATACTGATCTTTTGGAGGCATAGGTTCGTCTTTTGCAAAGACTTCAAACGCTACATTCATTTTTATTGCAGAACTTCGTGCATCTATTGATTTGCGAACTACTCGCACCAAACCTGCTGTTGATTCATTCAGACCAGCCTTCTTGTAGGCAATGGGAGTGTAAATTGATGGCTTACCTGCCTGTTCGGGCGATAGAGTCAGTTCTACTGATGTCATTCTTTATTTAGAGTGATTGGTCTATTATGTAGTTGTTTTTGTCGCTGCCATTACGGGTTATTAGTTGCCCTAAAAATCCTGCAAGAAACATTTGTGTGCCTATTATTGATGCTGCGAGAGCCATGAAGAATAGTGGTTGGTCGGTGATCTGACGCAGTGGCTCGTGTTCGATTATAAGGTAGTGTTTGTAGCCTATTAAATATAGAACCACAATTGCTCCAAAGATAAACATGATGGTGCCGATAGTGCCAAATATATACATTGGACTACGACCAAATTTCCACATAAACATAACGGTGAGTAGATCAAGATAACCTTTGATCATGCGCTCCCAGCCATATTTAGATGTTCCAAATTCGCGTGAACGATGCTGCACCACCTTCTCTGTGATCTTTTTATAACCTGCTTGGCGTGCTAAAATAGGGATGTAGCGGTGCATCTCTCCGTAAACCTCAATGCTCTTCACCACCTTTTTTTTGTATGCTTTCAGACCGCAGTTGAAGTCGTGTATCTTTATTCCAGACACAGTGCGAGCGGTGAAGTTGAAAAATTTTGATGGTAGAGTTTTGCCAATCGGATCGTGGCGTTTCTTCTTCCAGCCCGACACAAGATCATACTTGTCGTTTGCGATCATTGAGTATAGTGCGGGGATTTCATCTGGAGAATCTTGCATGTCGGCATCCATGGTGATAACCACTTCGCCTTCAGCCTCTTTGAAGCCACAGTAGAGTGCGGCAGATTTACCATAGTTACGTCCGAAGTGTAGTGCACGTATGTAGGCATACTCTTTTTTGAGCGCCACAATCGTGTCCCACGACTCATCGTTACTACCATCGTCGATTAATATAACCTCAGTGGTAAGCCCCTCTTTTTTTATAACTCTATCAATCCACTCCATGAGAGGTGGAAGTGATTCTTCTTCGTTATAAAGCGGTATGACTAATGATAAATCCATCGTACTCAATTAATTACTTAATTATATCTTTGCCCATGTATGGTTGTAGGGCTTTTGGAATGCGTATGCCTTCAGGTGTTTGGTTGTTCTCAAGCAATGCTGCCACAATACGAGGGAGAGCAAGTGAGCTACCGTTTAGTGTGTGTGCAAGTTCGGTCTTTTTGCTGTCGCTAGATTTGTAACGTAGCTTTAGACGATTTGCTTGGAATGTTTCAAAGTTCGATACACTTGAAACCTCCAACCAACGCTCTTGAGCGGCTGAGAACACTTCAAAGTCGAATGTAAGAGCTGATGTGAAACTCATGTCGCCACCACAAAGACGTAGTATGCGATATGGTAGTTCTAGTTTATTTACAATACTTTCAACATGTTTTACCATCTCATCCAATGCTTGGTATGAACGGTCTGGGTGCTCAATGCGAACTATTTCAACCTTGTCGAATTGGTGTAGGCGGTTTAGTCCACGAACATCTTTACCGTATGAGCCTGCCTCACGACGAAAACATGGAGTGTAGGCTGTCATGCAGATTGGAAAGTCGTTTTCAGAAACGATTTCGTCGCGGTAGATGTTTGTTACTGGCACTTCTGCTGTTGGGATAAGGTAGAAGTTGTCTACTGTGGCATGGTACATCTGACCCTCTTTATCGGGTAGTTGTCCGGTGCCAAATCCAGATGCCTCATTAACCATTAGTGGAGGCATCACCTCTTTGTAGCCTGCCGCACAGTTTTCATCAAGGAAGAATGTTATAAGGGCGCGTTGAAGACGTGCTCCGTCGCCTTTATAAACAGGAAATCCTGCTCCTGTTAGTTTGTTGCCGAGTTCAAAATCTATTATATCATATTTTTTGGCAAGCTCCCAGTGTGGTAGAGCGCCTTCGTAGAGTTTTACTTCTTTACCACCTAATCGTTCTATGTGATTGTCGGCAGCGGTCTTACCATGAGGAACAGATATGTGAGGTAGGTTTGGCAGAGTGACAATAAGTGCATTTAGCGATGCGATAGCTTCATTCATCTTCTCTTCACATCTTTTAGCCACATCTTTCAGTTCAGTGGTGCGGATCTTTAGTTTGTTTGCCTCTTCTTGTTTGCCTAATTTGAATAGCTGTCCAACCTCTTTCGCTATTGAATTAAGTTCGGAGTTTGCGCTGTCGAGGTCGTTTTGAAAAGCTTTACGTTTCTCATCAATTGCAATAATTTCATCGAGCATTGATATGGCATCAACGCCTTTCACTTGTAACCGCTCGGCAACAAATTGTTTGTTTTCGCGTATCTGTTTTAATGTTAACATGGTTATATATCTGTTTGATTTTATTCCAAAAATAATAATCTACAAAAATAGAAATTTTTTTCCGATTTCTTATCAAAAACAGTAAAAAGTAGTTGTGTGAAAACAGATAAATTTTAAAATGTTGAATACAAATTGCAAATGCAATTGAACTAGTAGTCTATGAATTTGAACAAATTAGAACAGCTTCTTATTATTTTTGTCACAAAATACTAGTCGTGTGCCTGTTATTTTAGGATTATTGCTGAGTAAGGGATACTTCCCGATTTATTATTTTCGATTTTATGTGGTATGATGTTTCGATAGCTTCAAGTGCTTCAATCAAATTATTGTCTGGAATTGTGCCAGTATATAGATCTTTAGCAGCTTTTATATCGCCTTTTATATCAATTTTTACACTATAAGACGTTTCTATCACTGTCAAAACCTCATTTAGTGTTGCGTTTCTGAAAATTAATTCGGAATGTTGCCATGGTGATATTTTTGTGTTGTCTTGATCAGTGACGGTCATCTCCCCTGTTAATCTGTTGAAAACAAT
>JAVVZN010000001.1:0-20930 GCA_036650555.1 Rikenellaceae bacterium | reverse complement strand
ATCAATAACAATTTTAATTATGGAATTTATAAATAAAGAAGAGGAAAAACGTTTGATTGCGGCTATAAAATCTGCCGAACTAGGTTCTTCCGCTGAAATAAAAGTGCATATCGACAAATATTGCAAGGGTAATCCGTTGGATGAGGCTGTAAGGTGGTTTTTGAAGCTTAAAATGGAGCAGACAAAAGATCGTAATGGTGTGCTAATCTACGTGGCATATAAAGATAAAAAAGTGGCTATAATAGGTGACAAAGGAATAAATGCTCTTATTGGTGAAACATTTTGGGACTCAACTTATCATCTTATGAGAGAACAATTCAAAAAAGGAAACATGTGCGAAGGTTTGTGCGATGCAATAGGTAATGTGTCGAAAAAATTAAAGCAGTTTTTTCCATATGCAACAGATGATGTTAATGAATTAAGTGATGATATTTCTTATGGTAACTAAATATTTTAAGCCCTTTTTGGCTTTTATAGCACTCTTTATTACACTTGGTGTGTTTGCGCAGAACTATCCTCAGCCGCAAAACCCTCCTCGTATTGTAAATGATTTTGCTCGTGTATTTTCTGATAGTGAGACTCAAATGTTGGAGCAGAAATTGAGAGCTTTCAACGATACAACTTCAACACAGATTGCTATTGCAACTGTTTCAGATCTTGAGGGTGTGGCACCATCCGTTTACGCCACAGAGCTTGCTCATAAATGGGGCGTTGGACGTAAAGGTAAAGATAACGGTATATTGGTTTTGATTAAGCCAAAAACAAGAGAGTCAAAAGGTGAGATTTTCATAGCCGTAGGTTATGGACTTGAGGGGGCTATTCCCGATGCTGTAACCAGTAGAATAATCAGAAATGTGATCATCCCGCGGTTTCAACAAGGACAAATGTATGCTGGCATTAACGAGGCAACAGATGCTCTGATAGGATTGGCAAGTGGAGAATATACGGCTGATGAGGTTGTCGGACGAGAAGATAGTCGGTCGGCAGGCGGTTTTGTTTTTTTTATAATTGCTTTTGTTGTTATGATAATCATGTCGTTTTTCAATAGAAAACGTTCGCATACAGTTGGAAGTGAAAATTCAACGTCGCATGTTCCTCCTATCATATTTTTCGGTTCACCATTCTCAGGTGGTGGAAGAAGTAGTTCTTCAGGTGGTTTTGGTGGTGGTTTTGGTGGTTTCGGCGGCGGCGGATTTGGCGGCGGTGGAGCTGGCGGAAGTTGGTAGCGTAGATTAAGAAGCTGTTTTAAATTGTATGTGCAAAATATAATGTAACTATCTATATATGATGATGTTGCGTTAGTCATATGATGTATTAATTAATTTATTTGTGTATAACCTTTGCGGTTATTGATTTTTTGATTAATTTTACATGATATATGTATGGCTCAATGCCACTCGTATGTGATTGTAATAGTTTGATATAGTTGATGCTGCAAATATTTTGTGGCTGTTAAAAAATGGAGAATAGAAAATTTTATAAAACAACATGGTAGAAGGAGAAAGAATAATTAAGATTAACATCGAGGAGGAGATGAAAACTGCCTATATAGATTATTCTATGTCGGTAATTGTTTCGCGTGCTCTCCCAGATGTGAGAGATGGTTTAAAGCCTATTCACAGAAGAATTTTGTATGGAATGAGTAATGAACTTAATCTATACTCTGATAAACCGTATAAGAAATCTGCTCGTATTGTAGGTGAGGTTATGGGTAAATTTCACCCACATGGTGACTCCTCTATTTATGATGCAATGGTGCGTATGGCTCAGCCGTGGTCTATGCGCTATCCTTTGGTTGATGGTCAAGGTAACTTTGGTTCGATAGATGGTGATAGTCCTGCTGCTATGCGTTACACTGAGGCACGTCTTCAAAAGATAAGCGATGAAGTTATGGCTGACATAAATAAAAAAACAGTCAATTACTCGCTCAACTTTGATGACTCAATTGAAGAGCCAACAGTATTACCTACAAAAATTCCGTTGTTGCTCCTAAATGGCACATCTGGTATTGCAGTTGGTATGGCAACAAACATGCCTCCCCACAACCTTACAAATGTTGTTGATGCTGTGGTTGCATATATCGACAATAACGACATTGAAATACCTGAATTAATAAAACATATAAAAGCACCCGATTTCCCAACAGGAGCCTCAATTTTTGGCTATGAAGGGGTAAAAGAGGCTTATGAAACTGGTCGTGGACGTGTTATGATGCGTGCCAAAACCGAGATAGAGATCACACCATCTGGTCGTGAATGTATAGTCGTTACGGAAATTCCTTATCAAGTGAATAAAGCGGAGATGATCAAAAAGATCGCTGAGCTTATCAATGAGAAGAAAATAGATGGCATAGACTACATAAACGATGAGTCTGACCGTAATGGTATGCGTGTGATAATCATCGTGAAACGTGATGCTGCCTCTTCTGTGGTGTTGAATACGCTCTACAAACACACTGCCTTACAATCATCATTCCCCGTAAATAGTATTGCGTTGGTTGATGGTCGTCCGCGTATGGTAAACCTAAAAGATCAAATAAAATATTTCGTACGTCATCGTCATGATGTTGTCCTTCGTCGTTTGGCGTTTGATCTTGATAAAGCAAAAAATCGTGCTCACATCTTAGAAGGGTTACTAATAGCTCAAGATAACATTGACGAGGTTGTAAGTATTATTCGTTCAACACAAACCCCAGACGATGCTAAGGCTCGTTTGCAAGAGCGTTTTGGGTTGAGTGAATTGCAGTCGGCAGCTATTATCGACATGCGTTTACGTTCGCTTATTGGTTTGGAACGTGAGAAACTACAATCAGAATACAATGCACTTATGGAGTTGATAGAATATATCAACAGTGTATTAGCAGATCCTACGCTTCAGATGCAGGTTATCAAAGACGAAATGTTGGAGATGAAAGCAAAATATGGCGATGAGCGTCGTACAGAGATAATCTATGCTGCAGGCGAATTTAACCCAGAAGATTTCTACGCAGATGATGAGGTTGTGATCACAATATCACATTTAGGCTACATAAAACGAACTGCACTTTCAGAATATCGCACTCAAACGCGTGGAGGAGTAGGAGCGAAAGGTAGTGCAACTCGTGATGAAGATTTCATTGAACATATCTACGTCACCACAATGCACAACACTATGTTGTTCTTTACTGAGCTAGGACGTTGTTTCTGGTTGAAAGTTTATGAAATACCAGAAGGCACACGAACAAGCAAAGGTCGCGCACTTCAAAATGTTATCACCACACTCGGTTTAGATAAAGTTCGTGCATACATGAATGTTCGACATCTAAACGATGAAGAGTATGTTAAGAATAACTGCATACTTATGTGTACTCGTGGTGGTATAATCAAAAAAACAAGTTTGGAAGAGTATTCTCGTCCTCGTAAAAATGGTGTAATAGCTATTACAATTAAAGAGGGTGATCAATTATTAGAGGCTAAACTTACAAGCGGATCTTCAGAGGTGCTTATTGCAACAAAAGAGGGTAAGGCCATTCGTTTTAATGAATCGTCTATACGTTCGGTTGGTCGTGCAGGACAAGGTGTTAAAGGCGTGTCTATTGAGGGCGACAACGAAGTTGTTGGCATGATCACTATTGAGAAAGAGCAGAAAAACGATATTTTATGTGTGTCGGAGCATGGCTTTGGTAAACGTTCAGATATAGATGATTATCGTATTACAAATCGTGGTGGTAAAGGTGTTAAAACAATACAAATTACTGAACGTACAGGATCATTGATTTCACTTCAAAGTGTAAATGATGACAATGATCTTATGATTATCAATAAATCTGGATTAACAATACGTATCCCAATTGCAGATCTACGCGTCACAGGACGTGCAACTCAAGGGGTAAAAGTGATAAATCTTCGTGGTAACGACACCATTGCATCGGTTATTGCTGTTCCAAAAAATGAGGAAGAAGAGGTTGTTCCAGAAGTAGTTGAGTCAGTTATTGCCGATGTTGAAACTGAAGTTGCAGCTGATACTACGGCCCAAATGGATGCAACGGTTCCTACTGATACAGAAAACTAAAATTAATAAACAAATGTTTAAATAGTACTAAGTGATTAATTATTAAATTGTATGAAAAAATTATTTTTGACTTTGATTGCAGCCGTAGCACTTTGTTCTGTGTCGGTAGCCCAAAAAGCTAATGTACAATCAATACTTGCGGGCGTAGAAAAATGCAAGGCTGACACTAAAGATGCTAAGAAAGGTGCAAAAGGTTCAACATGGATTGCCTTAGGTAATCGTTTGAACGAAGTGGCAACAGCTAATTCATCTTCTATATTTCCAGGTATGGCTGAAAGTGAAATTTTACTTGTTGTAGGCAAACCGGGTAAAGATGGTGAGTTTGAAATGGTAACTATCAATGGAATAGAATACAAAAAATTTGTATATCCAAACATTGAGATCTATCTTCAATCCGACAAAATTGCTTTTTGGAATGAATTGAAAACTCCATATCCAAGTGCTTTAGAAGAGGCAACTGCTGCTTACAGAAAAGCAATGGAGATTGATCCTAAATCAAAAGAAAAAGCGGTTGAAGGCTTGAAATTGACTCAAAACAACTACATGTCAGAGGCTAACAACAAATATACTCTAAACAAATTTAAAGATGCCTCTAAATTGTTTTTAGCAGGTGCAAACATTGCTGCTGATCCTTTGGTTGCTCATGCAGATGCAAATCTTTATAAATATTATGGTGCAGTTGCAGCAATTCAAGGCGACGATTTTGCAACTAGTGAAGTCATCTTTGATGAGTTAGTAAAAGCATCTTATTTTCAAGATGGTGATGCGTTCTACTACTTAGGTTTTGCAAAAGAAAAATTAGACAAAAAAGCTGAGGCTGAGAAAGCATATTTAGCTGGTGTCAATCAATATCCTGCAAATCAAAAGGTGATGAATCAATTGATCAACTACTATATCACATCTGGTGATGATCCTGCAAAAGTTATTCCTTTCATTAAGAAAGCTCAAGATGCAGATCCTAAAAATCACTTAATGGTGTTTGTAGAAGGTATTGCATACCAAAACATGAAAGATTTTGATAAGGCACATGCTGCTTACGACAAAACAAAAACAATGGATCCTAAATTTTTCGATGCTTACTACAACGACGGATTAGCATATTTATCACAAGCTGATGCAACAATTGTTGAGTTAAATAAAATTGATGCAACAAATCGTAAAGCTTATGATGAAGCCTTTGAAAAAGCTGTTTCAAATTTGAAGAAATCAGCCGAAGTGTTTGAAAAAGCTCACGAAATTCAAAAAACGAATAAAGATGTTGTTGAACTTTTGAAAAATGTTTATTTCCGTTTACGTGATACTGATCCAAAATTCCTAGAAAAATACAATCAATACAACGATGTTTTAAAAGGAATGTAGTTTCAATCAATGAATCAATAATCTGTTTTTTCTTGTTTTTTTTAAGAATAAAATAAGGTTTAAAAATATAAAATAAACTGCCCAAATGTTATCTTTTTGGGCAGTTTTTCTCTTTTTATGGTCCAAATATATTATTATTATTATTTTTTTGTAATATCTTTTTGTTGGTATTAAATTTTTTAGTACATTGCATCATCTTTTTGGTTATCCAGATAGAGTTATTTTGGTAATATTAATATTTTGATATGAAATTTTTTGGTGCGCATGTATCTGCTTCCGGTGGAGTTGAGAATGCTCCGCTTAATGCGGCAAATATAGGTGCTCGTGCTTTTGCTTTGTTTACTAAAAATCAACGACAATGGGTGTCGTCACCCCTCACACAAAAGTCAATAGATGAATTTAAGGCTAATTGTGAGAAATTTGATTTTAAACCATCGCAAATATTACCACACGACAGCTACTTAATAAATCTAGGCAACCCTGATGGCGATGCGTTAGAAAAATCGCGTATGGCATTTCTTGATGAGATGATGCGTTGTGAAATATTAGGATTAGATAGATTGAATTTTCACCCAGGAAGTTCACTCGGTAAAATATCTGACGATGAGTGTCTTCGTCTAATCTCTGAGTCGATAAATATTGCATTAGATAAAACAAAAGGAGTGACAGCGGTTATAGAAAACACTGCTGGTCAAGGTAGTAATTTAGGTTATAAATTTGAGCATATAGCGCAAATTATAGAGCTTGTTGAAGACAAATCGCGTGTGGGAGTGTGTATAGACACCTGCCATACCTATTCAGCAGGTTACGACATATCAACAACAAATGGTTGCGATCATGTGTTTGCTGAATTTGATACAATAGTAGGAATGAAATATTTGCGTGGCATCCACTTAAACGACTCAATGAAAGCATTGGGAAGTAGGGTAGACCGTCACGAAAACATCGGAAAAGGAACATTAGGCGGAGCTATTTTTGCGTATGTGGCGCGTGATAGTCGTTTTGACAACATGCCTATATGTTTGGAAACGCCAAATGAAGAACTATGGCAAGAAGAAATTAAATTTTTATATACCCTAGCGAATGACTAACTATAAAGAATTATGCGAAAAAACTTGTCTTATTGCAAAAGAGGCAGGCAAATTCATTAAGACTGAACGAATTTCTTTTTCTCCCGGACGTATTGAGATCAAGAGTGCTGAAAATGATCTTGTTTCAGAAGTTATTATAGTGCATGCACTTCGTAAATTAATATCTGGTGCGTGTTTTATCACTGAAGAAAAAACTACAAATAATAGTTGTGATGCAGAGTATTGTTGGGTTGTTGATCCACTAGATGGAACAACAAATTTTGCCCATGCCCTTGCACCCTATTGTGTGTCGATAGCACTTTTAGAAAATGGAGTTCCTGTGGTTGGGGTGGTTTATGAGATCACTGCTGATGAATGTTTTTATGCTTGGAAATATTCAGCAGCATATCTTAATGGATATGAAATAAAAGTATCGGAAACTAAGCATCTAAATCAATCTTTGATAGCCACAGGGTTTTCTGTGGGTGGTGATTCTCGTCACGAAGAATACCATCATCAAAATGATTATTTGATGCGTCATACTCATGGTTTTCGTCGCATTGGATCAGCAGCTGCTGATTTAGCATATATTGCAGCAGGTAGATTCGATGGGTTTGCCCAGTTTAATCTTCAGGCGTGGGATGTTGCTGCTGGTGCTTTGATAGCTATGCGTGCGGGTGCTAGAGTAAGTGATTATAGTGGAGGTGATGATTATATTTTTGGCAAAGAGATAATTGCTTCAAATCCGCATATTTATGAAGATTACAAAATGTTGATTACTTCGACTAAATAGAGATTAAGAAATATGTCGAAACTGTTACATAAATTACAGGTTAATTTGCTTTGGGTGCTTTCTAAGTTTGTAGGCATTTTCCCAGCATTTATCCAGAATTTAATATCTGATTTTTTATGCTTTGTGTTTCATCGCATAGTAAGATACAGATTGAAAGTGGTGCGCAAAAACCTTGCAAATTCATTTCCAGAACGTTCATTAAAGGAGTTGCGAAATATAGAAAAACGATTTTACTCTCATCTTGCTGATGTGATATTAGAAACATTTATCATCCCATCGTTTAGTGAAGAGGAGATGAAACGTCGAATGGTGTACACCGGTAAAGATGAATTTGAAAAGGCAATAGATGGTAAAGTTGCAATTGCTGCTGTGGCGCATTATGGTTCGTGGGAATATACAATAGGATACTCTTTAATATCATCTCATATCACCTATGGTGTTTATCATCCATTGAAAAACAGGGTCATGGACGAATATTATCAGCGTTGCAGATCGCGATTTAAATGCGTTCCGCTGCCAATGGCTCATGTTGCAAAGCAGATGATTATTGATAATAGAGATAAAAAATGTTCGGTATTCGCATTAATTGCCGACCAAACGCCCCCACGTGGAATTATTAAAAACCGTTTTATGTTTTTAAATCAACCCACAGCATTTTTCTTCGGTATTGAGAGGTTGGCATTACAGTATAAGTTGCCAGTATTTTTTGTTGATGTTAAAAAGGTTAAAAGAGGCTACTACACCACTGAATTTATAAAAATTTATGATGGGGTAGAGAGTGTAAAAGAAAATGTTATTACAAAACGTTATGTTGCAAATTTGGAGCGTATGATACTTCGTGATCCTGCACTTTGGATGTGGTCGCATAAACGATGGAAACATGCCCCTTTGAGTAATGAAAAGATAGTAGAATAGTGTTAAAATAAATATCAATTAATTTCGTTAGTAAATTAAACAGTTTCTAAAATATAATAAAAATTTAAGATAAAAATTTAAGATAATAATTATTTAAGTTACCTGATATGGAAAACAAAATTCAACAACTCACCGAACAGCTTTATAATGAAGGTGTTGTAAAGGGAAAACAGGAATCGGATCAAATTATAGCATCGGCTAATGCTGAAGCTGCAAAAATATTGGCTAATGCCAAAAAAGATGCTGCACATATTATTGAGAAAGCCGAGGCTGATGCAGTAGATTTATCGACCAAAACTCTTTCCGATGTTAAACGTTCAAGTGCTGAGATGCTAATGGATGTTAAGTCGCAATTAGAAAAAGCTGTTGTAGCAAAAATAGTGTCAGCAGATGTGAAGAGTGCTTTTGCAGATGATAAATTTATTAAAGAGCTAATCTTGTCGTCGGTGAATGCTTGGGGTGCAAAATCTTCAGAGCCGATAATGGTGAATGTTGCTGCAAAAACAGCAGAAAGTGTTGCAGATTTTGTGAAGTCGAAGGTAGATGCTGCTTCCGCTCAGAAAATCACTATTGGCGTTTCTTCGTCGGTAAAAAACGGATTTACTATATCTCCGAAAGGTGAAGGCTACTACATAAGCTTCACAGAAGATGATTTTAATGCGCTAATAAGTGACTATATGCGTGCTAAAGTGGCTCAAATATTATTCGGAAAGTAATGTTTTAAATCATTTTCATGCTCATCATAGAGCTTGAAAATGAAAACAATTTATCTTCATACAAATGGCAAATTATCATTATATAATATCTTCGCTGATTGATTATTCATTCGATACCGATCCTAAAGGTTTCGATGCTGAGAAGTTGTGCGAAGAGCTTAAAACTCAACTTTCAGATTCTGATTGGAATAAATTGGGAGAGCTTTGGTGGTTTTTCGACCTTCGTAATATTCTGGATCTTAGATCTGATCGCAAAGGTGTTTATTCTCCATTTTCAAATCTTACTGAGTCGGAAGTTAAATTGGTGAACCGATTCTATACTCGTGGTGAAAATCTTGAGATAGAAGAGGAAGAGTTGCCAGTGTTGCCTAATTTTGCTGTGCAATTATTAACATCCTACAAAGATGATTCGTATGCTGCCGAGCGTGAAATCTCAACCTCAGAACCTATTGATAACAAAATATGGAGTGCTTACTATGATTTCTCTATGCGTTCACATAGTCAATTCATACGTGACTGGTCGGAGTTTGATCTAAACGTGAAAAATATCTCTGCTGCCTACACCGCACGCGAGAAAGGTATCAACATTGAAGATGTTGTGATAGGCGATAATGAGATAACAAGGCTCATCCTTCGAAATGAAAATGTTCAAGATTTTGGGCTCAAAAATGAGTTCTCGGAGATAGACCAGCTCCTTCACATTTTGCAAGAGAAAGATATGCTTGCCAAGGAGCGTAATCTTGATAAGTTGAGAATTAAAAAGATAGATGATTTAGTGACGTTCGATTATTTTAATCTGGAGTTCATTCTCGGTTACATGGTTAAGATATCTATGATTGTGCGTTGGAGTGGTTTGAGTGCTCGTTATGGAAGAGAGGTTTTAACATCGCTTACAAATCAACTCACTTCAAAAGATGTTTTATCTAAGGTCGAAACGATCATTTAATAAAAGCACATGGTGCTTAGATAGTTAGTAAAAACAATAAAAAGCACAATGTGCTTATTTTAGACTAATAATATGAAAACAACAGGACGTGTGGTAGGTATAACATCGAACCTTGTAACGGTTAAGGTTGATGGCGCCGTGTCGCAAAACGAGATTTGTTACATCTCATTAGGAGATGTAAAATTAATGTCGGAGGTAATTAAGGTTAATGGTGATCTTGCATCTGTACAGGTTTTTGAAAGTACTCGAGGTCTGAAATCAGGATGCTCAGTTGAATTTGAAGGTCACATGTTGGAAGTTACTTTAGCTCCCGGTATTATGTCGCGTATTTACGATGGTTTGCAAAATGATTTACAGCAGTTAAAAACGCTTTTTCTTGAACGTGGGGTGTATAATGCACCGATTGATTACGAAAGTAGTTGGGAGTTTACCCCAATTGCTAAAGTTGGCGACACAGTAAGTGCTGGAGCATGGCTCGGTAGTGTGCCTGAAAAATTTATCAATCATAAAATTATGGTTCCTTTCAAGATGCAAGGAACTTATACAGTGAAAAGTGTGGTTGCTCAAGGAACATACAAAATTACCGACACTGTGGCTGTCGTTACAGACGATCAAGGCGTTGATTTTGACTTGAATATGATACAAAAATGGCCAGTAAAAGAGGCTGTCACAGCATACAAAGAAAAACCACGTCCTTTCAAAACAATGGACACAGGTTTGCGTGCCATCGACACTCTAAATCCTATTGCTGAAGGTGGAACAGGGTTTATTCCAGGTCCTTTTGGTGCTGGTAAAACAGTTCTTCAACATGCTATTTCAAAGCAAGCAGAGGCCGATGTCATATTGATTGTGGCTTGTGGTGAGCGTGCTAATGAGGTGGTTGAAACATTTGTGGAATTTCCTGAACTAGAAGATCCTCATACTGGACGAAAACTTATGGAGCGTACTGTTATCATATGCAACACATCTAATATGCCGGTTGCTGCTCGTGAGGCATCAGTCTACGCAGGCATGGCAATTGGTGAATACTACCGTTCTATGGGGTTGAAAGTGCTTATTCTTGCCGACTCAACATCGCGTTGGGCTCAAGCTTTGCGTGAGATGTCTAATAGAATGGAAGAGCTTCCGGGTCCTGATGCGTTTCCTATGGACTTATCGGCAATCATATCAAATTTCTATGCACGTGCTGGTTATGTAAAACTTGCCAATGGTGATAGCGGTTCGGTTACATTTATTGGAACTGTGTCGCCAGCTGGTGGTAACCTAAAGGAGCCTGTTACTGAATCAACAAAAAAAGCTGCACGTTGTTTCTACGCATTATCGCAAAATCGTGCTGACTCAAAGCGTTATCCAGCTATTGACCCACTAGAAAGTTATTCAAAATATTTGGAATATCCAGAAATCGAGGAGTATCTAAACTCATACTTTGAAGAGGGATGGGTGGCAAAAGTGAGTAATGCTAAAACTCTAATACTTAGAGGTAAAGAGGCTTATGAGCAGATAAATATACTTGGCGACGACGGGGTGCCTATTGAGTACCACGATCGTTTTTGGAAATCTGAGCTTATCGACTTTGTTATCCTCCAACAAGACTCTTTTGATAAGATCGACGCAAACTGTTCTATGGAACGTCAGAAGTTTATGTTCAACGCCGTACTTGATGTGTGTGATAAATCATTCACACATAAAGATTTTGAGGAGTGCTCAGCATTCTACAAACAGCTTATAAATAATTTCCGTCAGATGAATTATAGCGAGTTTAACAGCGATGCGTTTACCTCTTATATGAAAAAAGTGACAGAGATGATTGATGCACGAACAACAAAAATCGCATAAGTAATATTTGTATATTCAACTTAACACTATATATGATGGGTACAAAAGCATTTCAAAAAATATATACAAAAATAGAAAACATAACTAAAGCCACTGTCACAGTGCGTGCTAGCGATGTTGGCATTGATGAGCTAGCAACTGTTGGTGGACGTTTGGCGCAGGTGGTGCGTGTGGATGGCGATAATATAACATTGCAAGTATTCTCTGGAACTGAAGGTATTTCGACCTCTTCAGAAGTCGTTTTTCATGGTGAGCCTCCTATGTTAAAAGTCAGCGATTCACTTGCAGGGCGTATTTTCAATGCCTATGGTGAGCCTATCTTTGGAAGTAAAGAGATGGTAGGCGAGGCACGTGAGATTGGTGGACCAACCATCAATCCTTACAAACGTCTTCAACCATCTGAGTTTATTCCTACTGGAATTGCAGGCATTGACCTTAATAATGCACTGGTTTCCGGTCAGAAAATTCCATTTTTTGCCGATCCAGATCAGCCTTATAATCAGGTTATGGCTAATGTGGCGTTGCGTGCTAAAGCCGACAAAATTATCCTTGGCGGTATGGGTATCACAAACGACGACTTTCTCTATTTCAAAAATGTGTTCGACAACGCAGGAGCGCTAGATCGTATCGTATTTTTTGTGAACACAACTGAGAATCCTCCAGTAGAGCGTTTGTTGGTTCCAGATATGGCACTTACTGCTGCGGAATACTTTGCTGTTGATAAAAATGAAAAGGTGTTGGTGCTCTTAACCGACATGACACTATATGCCGATGCTCTTGCAATTGTGTCGAATCGTATGGATCAAATTCCATCGAAAGACTCAATGCCAGGTTCGCTCTATTCAGATCTTGCTAAGATCTACGAGAAAGCGGTTCAGTTGCCAGGTGGTGGATCTATCACTATCATTGCAGTGACCACACTATCCGGTGGCGACATCACACATGCTGTTCCAGACAACACAGGTTACATTACTGAAGGTCAATTGTTCTTACGTAAAGATAGCGACACAGGTAAAGTTATTGTAGATCCATTCCGTAGTTTGTCGCGATTAAAACAGCTTGTGATTGGTAAGAAAACACGTGAGGATCATCCACAAGTGATGAATGCTGCCGTACGTTTGTTTGCCGATGCTGCAAGTGCTAAAACAAAACTTGAAAATGGATTCGACCTTACCGATTACGATAACCGTACTTTGAAATTTGCTTACGACTACTCAAACGAACTTCTTTCTATTGATGTTAATGTCAATGTGACAGAGATGCTAGATACTGCATGGGAATTGTTTGCAAAATATTTCACAAAGGCAGAAGTGGCAATAAAAGAGGAACTTGTACAGAAATATTGGAAAGAAGTGAAGTAGTATATCATAAAAATATACAAAATATTTCGTTCAATTAAGAAGCTGTTTTGAATTTATTAATCTCGTTCTTTTCGGCTCTTTTTACCCCAGTTTCCGCTCTGTAAATCCTCATTTAGCTCGCTAAAATCGGATTTGCAGAACAAA
Organism: Rikenellaceae bacterium; assembly: GCA_036650555.1. Classification (GTDB taxonomy): domain Bacteria; phylum Bacteroidota; class Bacteroidia; order Bacteroidales; family Rikenellaceae; genus CAMQVM01. The sequence goes on along the minus strand of JAVVZN010000001.1, from coordinate 7,740 downwards.
AACAGAAATAAAAATAGCTCTAAAATAACTTCGGTAACAAATTCAAACAGCTTCTTAGAAATTAAAAGTTTTTACTGCATTATATAAAAATTAAAATACGAATTATGATTGATGATCAAAAAAAACTAGCACAAATTCGAAATAAAGAGGCAGCAACAGGTGGCTTAGCATTAGGTTTATCACTGTTTATAGTGATCATACTCGATTATTTATTTTCATTTAGCATCTCAGCTGGTTATATCTCTAGCATATTGAATTTTGCGCTAATCGCTGGTTTACTCTACTACTTCACCAAGCGTTATGGCATTGCGCGTGGCGATTTAGGTATGACTTACGGCAATGGATATAGCTTTATCCTTCTTACAATGATTTTTGCAGGTATAATTTATGGAGCATTATATTTCGTTCAGTCAAACTATATTGATCCTGCCTACTACAAAAATCTTCAAGAGCAAGTCATAATCAATAACCCTCAATTGACTGATGTCCAAAAAGATCAAGCCCTTCAAGTTATGAGTGGAGTGATGAGCAATCCGCTTGTTGTCATAATAAGCACAATCTTCTCAACTCTACTTATGGGAGCTTTTGTTGGTCTAGTGGTGGCAGTATTCACCAAACGTGCTCCGGTTTTGTTTAATAATGAGATAAACGAAGAAGAGAAAGAGCAAGAATCCACCTCATTAAAAGAGGAGTAATGGGTTATCTACTAAATGTTTCGTTTATGGTCGATGCGTCGATCTCTGGGCAGTGGATAAATTTTATGAACGATAAATTTCTTCCTTTTGTTAAAACGCAATCAATTTTAGATCGTATAACTTTTTCTAAAGTGTTGTCTGCCACAGTTGAAGATAGTTATATTTTCTCTCTTCTTGTTGAATTTAACACTCTTGATGGTTATAAACTATTTCAGACTGAAATCATGGAGCAGTATGTGCAAATTGCACAACCGTTGTTTGATTCAAAAACAACGCATTTCATGTCGTTAATGAAAAGAATGTAATTTTATGAGAAAAAAATATATATTATCAGTTGCAATATTGCTGTTGTCGGTTATAGCCATTGCCCAGCAAAGTTCAAATGTGACGGTCGTTGAGCCTATAAAAAATGAGAAATGGTGGGGCGTATTATCAGGTGAAGGTAGTAAAATGCCTTTCGTTGATGCCCAAATCATTGATATTTCCAAAACCAATGAGTCTAATCAAGCAGCCTCAATTCTGCTCTCTAGTGCAGGACGTTATATATGGAGTGCAAAGCCTTTTACCGTTGAATTTAGCGAAGAAGGAGTGCCCACTATAACATCAAAATATGAGAATGTTGCTGTTGTTAAAGCAGGTAAAACCCTACGTGAGGCATATTTAGCCATGTCGCAAAAATATTTTGTCAATGATAAAATTTCCAGAATTGATGCCGTTTTGCAGATGCCAATAATTACAATATCGGAGAATAAAACTCAAGCCGACGTTATTACTCTTTGTAAAACACTAAAAATAAAAGATTTCGGTTCAAATATCATTGCACTAAATCCATCATGGCAGCGTTATAATGGTGCGCTCGATTTTGACCACACCTCATATCCTTCACCTAAAGAGATGATAAGCGAGATCCACTCAGCGGGTGGTAAAGTCATGGTTTGGGTATCGCCATTTGTTAGTGCTGATTCGCCTACATATCGTGATCTAAGCAAAAAAGGTTATCTCCTGCTAGATTCATCAACAAAACGTCCGAAGTTAATAGAGTGGTCAGGTGGAGTGAGTGCCGCATACGACTTTACCAACCCTGAGGCATCCAAGTTTTTTATTGATAAACTTTCCAAACTAAAATCCACATATTCAATAGATGGCTTTCGTTTTGCTGAAGGCGACATAGACTACTACGCCACAAATGTAAAGTCGTTTCTCAACACAGCCACAGCCACCACTCACACACAAGCATGGAATAATATAGCGTCAAATTTCTCAATGAGTCAAATCAAAAGTAGTTTCAACTCTCAGAATTTGATGTTGGCACATCAGTTAAACGATGCAGGGTGCACATGGGAATCTATCCAATCTATCATCCCTAACCTCATGGCAGCTAGTCTTATGGGTTATCCATATATCTCAGTTGGTGTAGAGAATGTGTCGGATATTGCTCCTATTGACGAGCCTTTGATAGTTAGATTGGCTCAGTTAGAAGCGGCAAACCCAATAATGAATCTTCCAGAGGTAATCACATCGCTCTCACAAGAAAATATCATTGCTTTTAGAAAAGCCACCTTACTGCACGAGAAGTTCAGTTCTTACATCTCTGAGCTATCCAAAGAAACCAGTGAGATAGGTGCTCCAATAATTCGTACTATGGAATATGAGTTTCCAGGTAAATCTTTCTCTGATTGTAAAGATCAGTTTATGTTAGGAACTCGTTATTTGATAGCCCCAATCTTAACAAAAGACGGCAAACGTATGGTACGCCTTCCAAACGGTCGTTGGCAAGACGATCTAGGTAATATCTACCGTGGACCGCGAGTGATCTCTATCTCCGCCTCTTTAGATCGCCTTCCATACTTTGAATATCTGAAAAGTGAATCTATACTGAAAAAAGTATTTAAGAAAAAATAAAAGTAACACAAAATTGGTGTCCGGTAAAAATTTCAAATGCAGTGTGAAATTTTTACCGGACACCAATAATAATCAGTCTTTAATGAATTTTGCTGGATTGGCACTAGCTGCATTCCATGTTTGAAATATTACGGTGATAAATGTCACTAAAGCCGCAACGCCTGCTGTGGCAAGAAACACCCATGCAGCAATAGGCACATGATATGCGAAAGAGGAGAGCCACTCCTTACTCAAAAAGTATGCAATAGGTACAGCTATTACCAAAGCGATTGAAACCCAACCAGTAAAAGTGCCGAATAGCATGATGATAACTTGTATGGTTGTTGAGCCATGAATCTTACGTAATGCTATCTCTTTTGTGCGCTTATCAACTGTATAAAAAGCCAAACCAAACAACCCTAAAGCTGTTAGCATGATGCTTATATACATGAAGATATGAACCATGGTGAGTAGCCTTTGATCTTGCGGGTGCATCTCTTTTAAAATTTGTGCCACTGTTTCCACTTCCAATGATCCTTTTCCTATATTCATCTTGTCCCACATGTTGCGTATCTCATCAATATGATAAGCAGTATTACCGGTTATTTTGGCAAAAAGAGTATTGAATGAGGTTTCAGAAGTGGCTGGTTGGCTGTATTGAATCATAAGTGGAAAAATACTTTTGTGCGCATTTTCGTAAATGAAGTCTTTTACCACTCCAATTATTTTATATTGTGTAACATGATATGATCCAATCTCTATTATTTTGGATGTGGCAGGACGTGGGATATTGTGAACTCTAAGAAATGCCTCGTTTACCATGACATTATTCTTGTTTTCAATTTGATCGAAATAACGTCCCTCTACGAGCTTTATGTTATGAAATTCAAGCATCTCTTTGTTGGCGTTATTCATGACTTTGAAATGGTATTTTTTAGTGTCCCATGTGTCGGTAGGAAAAGGATTTGTCTGGCCATAGCTTTTCACACCAGAGTATGAAGTAATCCATGTCACAAAATCTTTTGGTAATTGATCGCCATTTGCTGTTTTTATCCTTACTATATATTCAGTGTCGGGGCGGTTATTGGCAATATAACTCATCTGACGGCTTATGTTGATGCTAACTGCTATCAATGCCACTGAGATAACAAATTGAGCTATCACCATTATACTCGATATTTTTACATTTTTACCTAATGGATTTTTGAAAATCTCAATAGGGTTGCTGATCTCCATTTTCACAATAATATAAATTGATGATAGCACTATAAGCAGTAGGAGTAATAATGAAACTATTATCAAATTTGTGCTACTAAATATATCGGCAACCGATATGTTACAATCCATAAAGGCGTTGAATTTATTGCTAAAAGAGTTTATCAAGAGTAGTGATATTATAAAAGATATGGCAACAACTAGAGTAGTGTCGAGCACAGTTTGCAAACGTATATTCCATCTTGAGGCTCCGAATATGCGTTGTCCTGCCATATTTTTTAGTTTTCCTTTGGCGCGTGTCATTGTGATGTTTACATAGTTGAATATTGCTATCACTAGCACAGCAAGAGCTATTGCTATACCTATTCCAAGTAGTGATGGATCGCGTTTTAAGAAGAATTTATCATTTGATACTTGTGAGTTCTCATCTAAGTAGACTTTTGAAAAAGGCGTAAGAATTAATTCAGTATCAATGCCTTTAGTCATAAATCCAGATTTTATTTTATCTAGTAATACCTCTTTTGAACTTCCCGGATGCAGTTTTAGAAACACAAAATTATCCCATCCATATTTGACAAAATTCTCTACTTCATCAGTAATGACAGTGGGTAGTTGAGAAAGCGATCTGTATGCAAATGGCAATTTTTTACTATCGTCAAGTATCGTTGTTATCGTGTATGTGCTTACGATAGGCACAACTTCCTTCCCATTTACCATTGACTGTTCGCCTGAAATCCCATCAATTACATCGCCAATTTTTGCATCACGTCCATACACCTCTTGCATAAATCGTTGTGTGACAGCAATCTCGTTTTTAGCCGCTAAAGTCTTACGTATATCTCCTTCTACAACAGGGATGTCGAACATTTCACAAAAATCCGTTGTCACAGCCATGTCTGGTTTTGAAGCAACCTTCTCTTTGTCACTTTTGAAATTTATGTACAATTCCTTTGCAATCGACATCTTATCAACATCGCCAAATTGATGCGCAATCTGAATAGGCATTTTGTCTTCGAAGCCCGATTTTACCACTCTACTTTCCTTGTTATCTTTGTCTATTTGTTCAAGCATATAAACATTACTAGTGTCGCCTAAAGCATTTGTAACATCGTATTCTCCAATGACAAATAAAATAAGAATGGTACTACATACCAACCCTAGTGTAAGGCTTACCAGCGATATTAATGTACTTAATAAGCTACGCTGCCATGAGCGGATAATCATCTTAAGATATAACATTATTATTATTTTAGTATTGGCTTCGTTTAGCTATTCGTTCTTAATTGAGTTAATTGGGTTTTCGGTAGCAGCTCGCCATGACTGAATTGTAATAACTAAAACAGTAATTGTAAGCACAATCAAAAGTGCCAGTGCAAATATCCACCAATAAATTTGAGTGCGATATGTGAAGTTATCTAGCCAACGATTAATCGCATAATAAGATATTGGACTTGCTATCAAGAAACAAATGCCAACAAGATATATGAATTTTTTGTTAAACATAAATAGTACAGATGAACTTGTAGCCCCATTGATCTTGCGTAGTCCTATCTCCTTACGGCGATACTGTGTTTCATAAAGTATAAGCCCCAAAATGCCCACTAGTGATATTAACATTGCTATCACCCCAAATATAAGTATTAATTCTGCTAGCTGATCCTCTTTTTCATAAAGTCTTCCTATTGTTTCATCCATAAACTCAACTTTCACATTATTGCTTTTCGGATCAAATTCTCTAATCGTTTTCTCAATATATGTGATTGTTTCACGTGTTTTGTCTCCCGAAACGCGTACATTTAAATATTGAAGTGGCCACCAAGGGTTGTTCCCAAAAATGTAAAGTGCAATAGGGTCAATTCCATAGTGCATAGGTTCGAAGTTGAAGTTTTTAACCACCCCAACCATGTCTGAAGATCCATTATGTCCAGGTGCATTCTCCCCAACCACAAATCCGTACTTTTTCACCGCTTTCTCGTTAAAGATTATTGTTCCTTTCTCTTTAATCTCATCTTCTTCATTGAAATCACGACCCTCAACTATTTCCATCTTCATAAAACGAAGATAGTTCCATGCCACAGGAAAACAGTTGAAATCCACTTGTTTCCCTTTGTAGCTTCGCCCCCATCCCATCTTTGAATTTGCCACTATCGGACCTTGTGAAAAGGTGACATCTATTACCGCAGGATTACTTTTCAACTTTTGAACAAACGCATCTTTTTTATCAATCACATTGGTTGATAGTTGTGCGCATAATATATTATCGCGATTGAATCCCACAGGGTGGTTTTTCATAAAAATGTTTTGTGTAACCATGAGCATGGCACAAACTATAAGCGATAGCGAAATCACATATTGAAATGCAATTAGAATCGTGCGGAATAACTTGCCTTTTGGAGTGTTGCCGAATGATCCTTTTATCACTATCATCGGTGCAAACGAAGTGGAATATAGTGCTGGTAATATCCCAGCAACAACACCTGCCACGATAGCAACAATCGCTGTTATGATCACGATACCTATATTGTTTTTTATGTGCATGTCGGCAGAAATTAAATCTGCAAAAGGTGAGTTTGAAATGTAATAAATTGCCAGTAGTGCTATGCTATACGATATTATTGCCATAAATATAGCTTCAGAAATCATCCACATTCTGAGCTTAGCCACCGAACTACCTAGTATTTTATGTATATTTATGCTTTTCAAACGTAATGGAGTAGTGGCCATTGCCAAATTAAGAAAGTTTATAGAGGCAATAACTATAATCAGAATCGCAATCCCGAATAGTATATTTGTTGTCATTTTGTCTCCTTTCGGAGTTCCGTCAAAGGAAATATCTTTTGCAAAATGAATATCTTTTACCAGATGCAATCTCATGGAAACCTCGCTACTCTTATCATTATTATCTTTATTAGCCAATTTGTTCATCATCTTCTCAACACCTGCTTTTTGCCGTGCATCACCAAGAACCATATAGTAAGGAAAGCTCCATTCCGATTGGTCGCCAATATATCTGTCACCTATATTGAAATAGATGTTATTTTCCAAAAATGAATTTTTAGGAATATCTTTATACACTCCTCCTATCTTAAACACTTTATTGCCTCCATCAACAATCAAAATCTCTTTTCCAAGTGCCGATTTTTCTGATGATATTTTTTGCGCAATGCTGATAGGAATAATCACCTCGTTTGGGTTTTTCAAACAGTCACCATTGCCTTCCACAAATTCAAAATCGAATATTTTAACCATATCGGGCGAAATATCATTGAATATTCCCAAAATTTCCTCTGTGTTAGAGCCAACAACTTTATAAGGCATAACTTTTTTGCTAATAGTGCCGTAATTTTGAATAATAGGCGAACAATTTGCCATCTCTTCTCCTAGCGGTCTGCTAATAGTGTGAGTGTAGTTCACACTATCTCTCGAAAACTCAATTCTGTAAATTCTGTCAGCCTTTTTGTGAAAGGCATCGAATCCCTTGTCAAAATTCACCTGCATCATGATGACAATAAAGGCTGTAAATGCGATTGTTAATCCAATAATATTAAGTGAGCTCGACAACTTAAAGCTACGTAATGTGTGGTAGAAATTTTTAAACATATTATTATTTTTAAAATTAAGTAATATATAAAAATTATTATTAAAACAGCTTCTTAGTAGGTTTATCTAAACGATTGTAAAATCATTTCAATTATATCTTCCAAAAACGTGCCATGCTATATAATATATTGAAATACACTAAGTTATGTATATTAATAAATGTTGAAAGTGTCTAATAATTAGACACTATTGCCAAAAAATTAGACACTATTGTCAAAAAATTAGACAAAAAAATAGATAGAATAACAAAGAAGCTGTTTTAATTTGTTATCAAAATTTTATTACTGCTATTTTGAGGCAATTTTTTCGATGATTTGCCGAGATAGTAGTGGACTACAGCTCAAAAATC